>RFPW01000030.1 GCA_009925965.1 Betaproteobacteria bacterium | reverse complement strand
GGGCCCACCGGCGAATAGCCACCCGCTGCGGCAATTCCCTGGGCCTGAAGTACAACGAAAAGTCCGCCCCCGCCGAGGGCGATTGGCATTGCGAGGTCGCATGCGGCACACGCGAATGCGGTACAGCCCCAAATCAGTGAACCAATCGCAACCGCCGCAACAACCACCCGCACCCATGCGCTGGGGTGGCTACTTGCAGCCGTTGCCATCGGCGCCCTCGGCATCGAACGCGTCGGCTTTGTACCCGCAATGATCGTCGCGTTTGTCCTGGCAGCGCAGGCGTTTCCGCGCCATTCAACCACCGGCAGCGTCGCCACTAATAGCGACGCCACCAACACCAGTGGCCGCAGAGGCCGCACTCTTCTAGGCGATTTTGCGGTGGCCATCACCTTTGCGCTAACGACGTGGTTTTTGTTCACCGTCGGCCTAGGCCTTCGCCTGCCCGCAGGCTGCCTGAGCGCCCTGCCCGGGGCCTGATCAAAACCAACCCACCAGGCATCAAATCGAATGGACAGTTCGGTCACCCTGACCGCTCTCAATGCGCTCGCCAATGGCCTCTTGGTCGCGATTGCACCCGATAACCTGCTCTATGCCTTCCTAGGTTGCCTGCTAGGTACCGCGGTGGGCGTCCTCCCTGGTGTTGGCCCCGCCGTCACCCTCGCATTACTGCTGCCACTGACCGCCAAACTCGAGCCAACCGGCGCCATGATCATGTTCGCCGGGGTCTACTACGGCGCAATGTACGGGGGATCCACCACGGCAATCCTGCTCAACACACCCGGCGAATCCGGGTCCATCGTGACCTCACTCGAGGGCAACCGAATGGCCCGAGCCGGTCGGGCTGGCCCCGCGCTCGCGACTGCTGCCATTGGTTCGTTTGTGGCGGGCTTGCTGGCAACCGCCATCGTCGCCCTGCTTGCCCCCTGGGTGGTCGAGATCGCACTGTTATTCGGACCCGCTGAATACTTTGCTCTCCTGACGCTTGCGTTCGTCACCGTGACAGTCACTCTGGGCAAGGACCGACTGAAGGGGGCGGGCGCCCTGATCGCCGGGATCGCAACCGGACTGGTCGGCATCGACGGTCAAACCGGCCAACCCCGACTTGCGATGGGCATCCCAGAGCTTTTTGATGGCATCGAGGTCACGTTGGTGGCGATGGGCTTGTTTGCGATCGGCGAGACGCTCTACGCCGCCGTTCATGAAGACGAAGAAGAATCCATCCTGCAAACTGGTCCGGTTCGCATGAGCGCAGACGACTGGCGTCGGTCATGGCCAGCTTGGCTGCGCGGAACCGCAATCGGTTTTCCCTTTGGATGTATCCCGGCCGGAGGGGTCGAAATCCCGACTTTCCTCAGCTATGCGGTCGAAAAACGCCTCTCCAAAAACCCGGAAGCCTTCGGCCACGGAGCCATTGAGGGGGTCGCCGGACCAGAAGCCGCGAACAATGCAGGGGTCACCGCCGCTCTGGTCCCGATGCTCGCGCTTGGTTTACCGGTTTCCGCCACGGCAGCGATGATGCTCGCGGGGTTTCAGCAATACGGGTTGCAACCTGGGCCGTTGCTCTTCGTGACCCAACCCGAACTCGTCTGGGGCTTGATTGCCAGCCTTCTGGTGGGCAACATCGTCTTGTTGGCGCTCAACCTGCCATTAGTTGGATTATGGGTCCGACTGCTGGGAATTCCAAAACGCTGGCTCTACGCCGGTATTGTGGTTTTCGCCATGCTCGGCACCTACGGCATGCGCCAATCCGCCTTCGATCTATGGTTACTGCTAGGCGCCGGACTGATCGGCTACGGCATGCGTCGATCGGGATGGCCTCTTGCCCCCGCCGTGATCGGGCTCATCCTCGGCCCCTTGGCCGAAGGACAACTGCGCCGAGCTCTGGCAATCAGTCAGGGTCAATGGAGCGGCCTGACCGCCTCGACCATCAGCGCGAGCCTGCTCGGACTGGCCCTCCTGATTGCGCTGTGGCCGATCCTAAGCGAGCGGTTTCGGCCGCGGCAGACCGCGCTGTAAATCGCGGTACAAATCCAGTGGTTCTTCCAGGCCAACGGCAACCCGCATGAGCCCTTGACCGATTCCCGCGGCTGCGCGCGCCGAAGGTGTGATCCGCCCGTGCGTCGTCGTCGCGGGATGCGTAATCGTGCTCCGGGTATCGCCCAGATTGGCCGTGATTGAAATCAGCTCACAGGCGTCGATCACCCGCCAGGCAAGCTCGCGTAATCGAGCCTCCCGCCGGTTCAAAAAAACACCCGCCTGACCACCGGCGGGAATATCCGTCGGCGCATCGCCCGCCGAACCGAGCATGTCGGGATCGACCCGCAAGGCAAATGAAAGCACTGCGCCGCCGGCAGACTGTTGTCGGGCGGCCAGTTCAAACTGCGGGTGACTTTCACAACCCGGGTAATAAACCCGCTCGATTTGAGGATGGGCCTCAAGCAGGCGAGCGAGAGCTAGCGCATTCGCTGACTGCTGGCGTACCCGCAACGAAACGGTCTCCATCCCGCGCAGCAGAACCCAGGCGTTGAACGGCGATAGCACGGCGCCTGTGGTGCGCATCATCGGTCGCAAACGACCGTCGATGAAATCCTTCGAACCGACAACTGCCCCTCCCAACACACGGCCTTGGCCATCCAGATACTTCGTAGCGGAGTGAATCACGATATCTGCGCCCTGCTCGAGCGGGCGCTGCAGGGCTGGAGTACAGATACAGTTATCAACCACCAACGGAACACCTGCGGCGCGGGCCACCTTCGATAAGGCGTCAAGATCAGCCACTTCCATTAAGGGGTTCGAAGGCGTCTCAAGGAACAACATCTTGGTGTTCGGTCGGATGGCATCCGCCCACGCCTGTGGATCGGTCAGTGGCACCCACGTCGTCTCGATCCCAAAGCGGGGCAAAATCGAGGTGAAAAGTTGCACGGTCGCGCCGAAGACCGACGTCGAAACCACGAGATGATCACCGGCCGCAGCGAGGGCCATGACGGTCGACTGAATCGCTGCCATGCCAGATGCGGCACTGATGCAGGCCTCACCACCCTCCAGAGACGCCAGTCGCGCCTCAAACATGGCATTGGTCGGGTTGCCGGCACGAGAGTAAACAAAGCCCTCGACATCGCCAGAGAACACAGCCGCCGCCTGCGCCGCGTTCTGACAGACAAAACTCGAGGTCAAGAAGATCGCCTCGGAATGCTCACCAAATGAACTGCGCATCGAACCCGCCCGAACAGAACGGGTTTCAAAGGACAGATCGGGGTCGAGATGCTTCATACGGTCTTCCTGGGCGTGGTCATTCAAGCTTCGGCCGGTGCCTGCAGGTCAAGGCGCCCACGATCGGGCTCGTCATCCTGACCCGAACGTCCTGCACTGTAAGCCTGGCGGTGGGCCTCGATGCGATCAAGATAACTTGTGCTGACATCCCCGGTCACATAGATCCCGTCAAAACAACTGGAATCAAACCGCTCGATTTGGGGATTGATGTCCCGAACCGACTGGGCCAGATCGGCGACGCTCTGATAGACAAGCGCGTCGGCCCCAATCGCCTGGCGCACGCCGTCCTGGTCGCGATCATGTGCGATCAACTCGTTACGGGTAGGCATATCGATGCCATACACATTGGGAAAGCGGACCGGCGGAGCCGCCGAGGCAAAATAAACTCGATTGGCGCCCGCATCACGAGCCATCTGGACGATCTCCTGCGAGGTCGTCCCGCGCACGATCGAATCATCGACCAGAAGCACATTCTTGCCGCGAAACTCAACGCTCATCGCATTCAACTTCTGTCGAACACTTTTCTTGCGGGTGAACTGCCCCGGCATGATGAATGTGCGCCCGACATAGCGGTTCTTCAAGAATCCTTCACGATAGTCGATGCCCAGTTTCATCGCGAGTTGCATCGCGGCGGGCCGCGAGGTTTCAGGGATCGGCATCACGACATCGATGTCACCAAGTCGAAGCTCGTTCTCAACACGGCGCGCCAGGTACTCCCCCATCTTGAGTCGGGTGGCATAGACGGACGCACCATCGATCAACGAATCTGGACGGGCAAAATAAACATACTCAAAAATACAAGGATTTAGTACGGCCTTCGCGGCGCAGTTGCGGGTATGCAAACGGCCATCGAGATCAATCAAAACGGCTTCGCCGGGGGCAATATCCCGCTCTAAACGGAACCCCAGGCCTTCGAGCGCTGCGGATTCGCTCGCCACAAGATAGTCGGTCCCGGCTGCCGTCTCGGCAGTGCCGTAACAGAGCGGGCGAATACCAAACGGATCACGAAAGGCGAGCAAACCAAGCCCAGCGATCTGTACGACGCAGGCGTAGGCACCGCGGACCCGCAGATGGAGTCGCTCGACGGCACCAAACACTGTTTCCGGGTCGGGCGTGATCGCCTGACTGGAGGCCTGCAACTCGTGCGCGAGCACATTCAGCAAGACTTCCGAATCACTGTCCGTGTTGACGTGCCGACGATCGCGCAAGAACATGTCCTGCTTGAGTTCAGCACCATTGATCAGGTTGCCGTTATGCGCGAGCAATAACCCAAACGGGGCATTGACATAAAACGGTTGCGCTTCTTCAGAATTTGAGGCGCTGCCTGCCGTCGGGTAGCGCACATGGGCGATGCCGGTCATTCCAGGCAATGAGCGCATGTTGCGGGTGCGAAAAACATCGCGCACAAGACCATTTGCCTTGTGCATATGAAACGAATGCCCCTGCGATGTCGCGATGCCGGCCGCATCTTGGCCACGGTGCTGGAGCAGCAGCAAGCCGTCATACAGCACCTGATTAACCGGGGTCTTGGCAACGATGCCGAGGATGCCGCACATGAGGAGTCAGCCCAAAATAGTCAACAATGCGCGACGATGCGCGTTCAACGGATCGTCATCATGCCGTCACGATCGGCATCCGTCGAATTAGAGACAGGACGAGGCTCCGGAGATCGACGCGGCAGTCGGTCACCTAAGCGACCGTAAACGAGATCAATCAGTTGTTCGAGTAAGGGCCTGCAGCGCGCGTCCTGCCAGGAAGGCGAGCGATCCAGTCCCAATGCAACGCCCGCCGTCGCCAGCAAGGCCGCAATCGCCAAGGCGCGCGCCAGGCCCAGAACCGCACCGAGCAAGCGGTCGACCCCGCCAAGCCCCACCCCTTGAACCAAGCGCGCCAGCAACGCTCCGCCTAACTGGATCACGACGAACCCGAGAAGAAAACCGAGCGCCAGCAAAACCCAGGAGGGCACGCCCCCAAACACTGGTGCAAGCACCGTGACACCCAATGGCGCCAAGAAGAATGCGCCAACCCACGCCAGCAATCCAGCCGCAGTGCGCACGAGACCGCGCCAAAATCCAAAAATGACCGAAGTCATGGCGATCAGCACGACCAGCCAATCCCAGGCCGTGAACTGGCTCAGATCGACCATCGTTCGATCAAGGCGCAATCACCGTCGTACTCACCCCCCGGGCCTGCAACGCATCGTGGGCCCGCTGAGCAGCCGCGCGATCGGCGTACGACCCGGTCCGAACCCGGATCAATTCTGCTCCGCCGGAACCTCGAACGGTTTCTCTGGACGCAGAAAACCCGGCGGCTTTGAGCTTTGCAATAGCGGATTCGGCTGCCGCCGCCGAACTGAATGCACCGACCTGCAGTCGATAAGGCCCAGACTTTGCAGGCGCAACCGATGTGGCTGGTCGGCTAACGCCGCTTTCCTGCGCCGCTCGCGACTTTGCAATCTGGGCGATCGCATCATCTCCGTCGGCATCATTACCCGATCCGGAGCCAGAAACCGCACCCGTCTCGCGTTTCGGTTCTGGCTTGGGCTCTGGCCTCTTTTCTGGCTTAGGCTCAGGCTTTTTCTCGGGCTTCGGTTCGGGCCTCTTCTCAGGCTTCGGTTCGGGTTTCGGTTCGGGTTTCTTTTCCGGCTTCGGCTCTGGCTTAGGTTTGGGCTCGGGCTTCGATTCAGCCTTGGGTTCGACTTTCCCGCCCTTCGCGGGAGGCGGCGGGGGGGCATCGGGAAACGGCGCAAACACGGAGGGCAACGCTGCACTTGGCGGAGTGATCACCTGCGGTGGATTAACGCTGGAGTCGATCACCGCGCCCGCATTGGCATTGCCCTGCACAGATGGAGCAACAGCAATCGCGGGCGTGGTCACAGGAGGCGTAGCAGGAGTCGGCGTGAGAACGGGCGGCATGGCGACAGGGGGCGGCAAGGCCGGTGCCAGCGACACAGCGCTTTGGGACGAACGGGAATCGCTCTTCGAGGGACGAGCAACCTCGACCCGTTCCGGACCATCATCGGGCGGTGGGGTGAGCGCGGCCTCCCGATCAACTGCTCCGCCACCCGTCCGAGAGTCACCCGCTTCGCGTGCGGGCATTTTCAGGACAAGGTCTTCCCGCAATGGACGAGGCTCTTGATCCAGTGCGAACGACAAGACAAGAGCGGCCACCGCGGCGAATGTCACGGCCCCAATCAGACGGCGGCGTGCGCGCTTCTTTTGGAGCAACCCGGGGTCTTCAGCCTCTCCAACAGGGGTCTTACGTTCGGACATGACTCGGGTTCAAGACCTGGGAACGGGATGCTAGGGACGATCCGAAATGACGTCTGCAACCGTCAGAAACGACCCCAAGACCAGAATTCTATCATCCGCTCCTGCCCGCAGTCGGGCCGCGCTCAACCCCTCACGCGGACTGGGTTGCGCTTCGATACTTCGATCAGAGCCAGCACCGACCCCCAGTGCCTGGAGTCGCGCCGTCAGCCACTCAGCACTTGCGCCTCGGGGCCCTGGCAGATCGACGGGTATCCAGTGGTCGACCCGGCTCGCCAGTGCGCGGATCACGCCATCGACGTCCTTGTCCTTCAACATCCCAAACACGGCCCAAGTGAACGGGTGGTATCCCATCTGGTCCAGATTGGCCGCCAGATGTGCCGCCGCATGCGGGTTATGGCCAACGTCGAGCACGACAGTTGGACGCCCTGGCAGCACCTGAAATCGCCCTGGCAGTTCAACGCAGGCCAAGCCCTCGCGGATGGCCTGAACCGGGACGGGTAGTCGATCGCGCAGCGATTCGAGCGCGGCTAGCGCTGCCGACGCATTAATGAGCTGATTGGCACCGCGCAGTGCCGGATAGGCAAGGCTATTGCGCCGCAATAACCGTCCACCATAACCCCACTGCTGGCGATCGCCGGCATAGTTGAAGTCCTGGCCAAACTGCCAGAGATCGGCCCCAATCTTGCGCGCATAGTCTGTTACGGACTGTGGCGGCACCGGATCCGCAACGATGGCGGGCCGACCACTCCGAAAAACAGCGGCTTTTTCAAATCCAATCGACTCCCGATCTGGCCCGAGAAGCGCCGCGTGATCGATATCGACGCAAGTCAGAATCGCACAATCCGCGTCGACCCAATTGACCGCATCTAAACGGCCACCAAGACCCACCTCGAGAATTGCCACATCGAGTTCGGTCTGTTCAAAGAGCCGCAAAATCGAAAGGGTCGTGAATTCAAAATACGTCAGTGCCGTGCCGTCATTAGTGGCACCGTTCGTGGCAGCGTTGGTGGCAGCGTTGGTGGCACCGTTGGTGGCAATGTTGGTGCCGTCCTTTGTCGCGAGCGCAGCGGCTTCAACGACTTCAAATTGCTCAACCAGGGACTCAGGCGTCACCGAGACGCCGTTGATCCGGGCACGCTCCTCAAATCGCAGCAGATGAGGACTGGTGTAGAGCCCCGTGCGGAACCCGGCGGCCCGAAGGATCGCCTCGAGCATGGCGCAGGTCGAACCCTTGCCATTGGTCCCGGCAACCGTGATCACCGTCGGCGCCGGCCGCCCAAGTCCCAAGGTTTTTGCGACCGCTGCGACTCGCTCGAGGCCGAGTCGGATCCGAGTCGGATCAAGCGCCTCGAGGCGCTGCAGCCAGGACGTGAATGCCGACGGCGCCGTGAGGGTTGACTCAGACAACGGCGTCGCTAGGTTGGCGCATCAGGAGCGCAAGCAAGCGTGCGATTTCCTCCCGCATCAGGCGGCGATCAACGATCGCGTCCACGGCCCCTTTTTCCAAGAGGAACTCCGCCCGCTGAAAGCCCTCGGGCAGCTTTTCACGGACGGTCTGCTCGATCACCCGCGGCCCGGCAAAACCAATCAATGCCTTAGGCTCCGCGAGAACCACATCGCCAAGGAAGCAAAAGCTCGCGGAGACGCCACCCATCGTCGGATCGGTCAAGACCGAGATGTATGGCAACTTCGCTTCTGCAAGCTGGGCCAATGCGGCCGTGGTTTTGCTCATCTGCATGAGCGAAAGCAGGCCTTCCTGCATCCGTGCGCCACCGCTGGCCGAGATCGAAATGAACGGTATTTTTTGATCGATTGCCGCATGGACCCCGCGTACGAAGCGCTCACCGACCACCGAACCCATCGAACCGCCCATGAACGCGAATTCGAACGCTGCGGCCACCAGCGGAATGCTGTGAACTGCCCCTCCCATGACCACCAGCGCGTCGGTTTCACCGGTCTCTTCCATCGCCTCTTGAAGACGATCCGGATATTTACGACTGTCGCGAAATTTCAACGCATCGACCGGTACCACTTCCTGGCCGATCTCAAAGCGCCCTTCGGCATCGAGCAGCCCTTCCAGCCGCGCTCGGGCTGAGATCCGCATATGGTGACTGCACTTGGGGCAAACCGACTGGTTCGCCTCGAGGTCGGTTCGGTAAAGAGCCGCGTCGCAAGCCGGGCACTTGATCCAGAGCCCCTCGGGCATTGACCGCCGATGCCCATCAACAGGTGCACGGTTGATTCGGGGCGGTAACAGCTTTTCGATCCAACTCATCGTGGACTCCTCAATGCGTGTCGATGGCCTGGCGAATCGTGCTCAGGAACTGTGTCACTCGAGCCGGTGCTTCCGCCACCGGACCCTCTTCAATGATTTGAATCAACTTCGACCCAATCACAATCGCATCAGCACGGGCGGCAATCGCCTTGGCCGTTGCTGCATCCCGAATCCCAAACCCAACCCCCACCGGCAAACCGGTGACGGCCTGAATTTGTTCCACCCGGGCGAGGACCGCGTCGAGATCGATCAGCGCAGCCCCAGTCACACCATTCAGGGATACGTAATACACATAGCCGGAAGCTGCTTTCGCGACCGCAGCGATCCGTTCAGCCGTTGAGGTTGGGGCGAGCAAAAAAATCGGATCGATACCGTGCGCACGCCAGACCGGGACGAGTTCATCGGCCTCTTCGGGCGGCAGATCCACCACCAAGACGCCGTCCACGCCAGCGGCCTGGGCCGCTTGCGCAAAGGCATGCGTACCCATCCGTTCGATTGGGTTCAGATAACCCATCAAGACCACAGGGGTCTGCGAATCGGTCTGCCGAAAACTAGCAACGGCAGCCAACACATCGCGCAGTCGGGTCCCGTTGGCCAGAGAGGCCTCGGTCGCCCGTTGAATCACCGGACCATCGGCCATCGGATCAGAAAACGGAACGCCGAGCTCAATGATATCGGCTCCCCCCTTGACCATTGCCTGCATGATCGCCAGGGTCGCATCATGCGTTGGGTGGCCAGCCACCGCGTATGGGATCAGGGCCCGCTTGCCAGCCGCACGGAGCCGACGAAAACGTTCTGCGATCCGGTGCGTGGTTTGATCGGTCACAGCACCATCCCCGATACAGAGGCGACGGTATGCATGTCCTTGTCACCGCGCCCCGAGAGATTGACCAGGATGAGGGCATCTCGGGGCATGGTTGGCGCCAACTGAGTGGCGTACGCAATGGCATGAGCCGTTTCAAGCGCTGGAATGATGCCTTCGATCTGACAACATTCATGAAAGGCCTTCAGTGCATCAGCGTCCGTCACCGCAACGTACTCCGCGCGCCCGCTGTCCTTAAGCCATGCGTGCTCAGGGCCAACCCCGGGGTAATCGAGTCCGGCCGACACACTATGGGTGTCCAGGATCTGACCATCCTCGTCCTGCAGCAGGTAGGTCCGGTTGCCATGCAAAACGCCCGGTGACCCCGCGGAAAGCGAAGCTGAATGGCGACCAGTCTCAACCCCTTCACCCGCCGCCTCAACGCCGACCAGGCGCACCCCCGGCACATCGATATACGGATGCATGATCCCGATGGCATTCGATCCGCCCCCGACGCACGCGACCACCACATCAGGCTGGCGCCCGAAGCGCTCTGGCATCTGAGTCAGACACTCACGTCCAATCACCGATTGGAAATCGCGGACCATCATCGGATAGGGGTGTGGACCGGCGACCGTACCGATAATGTAGAAGGTATCTTCGACGTTCGTTACCCAATCGCGCATCGCTTCATTGAGCGCATCTTTGAGTGTCTTGCTGCCGCTTTCGACTGGCACGACTTCGGCCCCCAGAAGCTTCATGCGATAAACATTGGCCGCCTGACGCGCCACGTCCGTCGAGCCCATATAAACCACACAGCGCATGCCGTAGCGCGCCGCGATGGTGGCTGTGGCCACCCCATGCTGACCTGCGCCAGTTTCTGCAATCACGCGAGGCTTGCCCATACGGCGGGCCAACATTGCCTGTCCAATCGTATTGTTGACCTTGTGCGCACCGGTGTGATTCAGATCTTCGCGTTTGAATAAAATCTGCGCGCCACCCAGTTGTTCAGACCACCGCTTGGCGTGATAAAGCGGGCTGGGTCGGCCTACAAAATGCGCAAGCTCGTGATGAAACTCTGCAACAAAGTCAGGGTCGTCCTTGTAGCGCGCATACGTCGCCCGAAGTTCGTCCAGCGCATGAGTCAATGTCTCGGAAACGAAGCTGCCGCCGTAGGGACCAAAATGCCCGAGTGCATCGGGAAAGTCATAAAGTTTCATAGTTCACACATCAATCGTCGCTTGCAGCGAGTTGCCGCAACTCCAAGGGTACCGCGCAATCTGCCGCGCAATCTGCCGCGAACACCTGGGACATAAAGTCCTGCATCCGTGACTCGGATTTTACGCGCGGAGCACCCTCGACCTGAATCCCACTGGATACGTCGACCCAACCCGGGCGAACCTTCACAATGGCCTCGCGAACATTACCGCCATGCAAACCGCCAGAGAGAATCCGCGCCGGCCCGCAGCCCTTGACTGCGGGGTTACCGGCTGACACCGCGCCGTTAGCTCCCGCCCCGACCCAGTTCCAATCGAACGAGTGACCGCTCCCACCATAGGCATCCGAGAAGGCATCGAGAACCAGAGCCTCGGCCTGTGGATACTGGTCGAGGGCGTGAGCCAGATCATTCGCAGAGCGCATACGAACGGCCCGCCACCAGGGGATCGGCGACAGACCACATTCCTCGGGTGTTTCATCGCCATGGAACTGAACAACGTCAAGGCCGATGCCACTGACCGCATCCGCGACTTCGATGGGCTTCGCATTCACCATCAGGCCGACCGCCATCACCCAACTGGGCAACTGGCGCCGTAACGCGGCCGCCTGTTCAACGGTCAGCGCCCGCGGACTGCGAGGCCACAGCACAAACCCAATCGCATCGACGCCCAGACGAACTGCGCAGTCAAGATCGGCTGACTCGACCAAGCCACAAAACTTTACACGCGTGCGCACGACACCCTCCGCCCTACCAGGGACCCGGGGCCGTAGCACCCGGCCTCGGTAAATCATATTCCGGCGCATAGTCGACCCCAACCAGGGTGAGGCCGCAGGCCGGAAAAGTTCGAGCCGAAAGACGGCGATCGCGAAGGTTCAGCAACTCATCGATCCAGTCGGGAGAGCGATGCCCCAAGCCGACCTCGACCAACGCACCGACAAGGTTACGGACCATGTGGTGCAGGAACGCATTCGCCCGAATCGAGATGGCGAGAAAAGCATCTCGCTCAGCGATCGTTAAATCGTAGACCTGACGGACCGGGGTCGCTGCCTGACACGCAGCCGCTCGAAACGCAGAAAAATCATGCTCCCCGACGAGACGCGCGGCCGCAGAGCGCATCGACTCGAGGTCAAGAGGCCGAAAGACCCAGGCCGCCTGCGAACGCCACAAGGGTTGACGAACCGGCGAGCGCAAAATCAGATAGCGATAACTGCGCGCCCGGGCCGAGTAGCGGGCATGGAAATGTGCCTCCACGACACGCGCCCATTGCACTGCAATCTCGCCGGGCAAATGCGCGTTGGCCCCCCGGACCCACGCCGTCAGCGGGCGATCAACCGTTGTCTCAAAATGAACGACCTGAGCCGTTGCATGGACGCCGGCATCGGTTCGGCCCGCACAAATGGTCGCCACCGGGTGACCTGAAACCTCCGCCAACGCGGACTGAAGAAAATCTTGCACCGCCCCACCACCCGGCTGCGTTTGCCAGCCCTGGTAGGGCGAACCGTCATAGGCGAGACCGAGTGCAATCTTCATACGTTCGGATCACGCGCTCGCGGCGTCGGCGAACCCAAACCACTGAACCCCGACAAATCAGGTATGCGCTGCAACACCTCGGCCTGGAGCACTGAATTCGAGGCTGCCCCAACCTCGCTCACCGGGGTCATCTCGGTGAACTCAGCGACACCACGAGAACCCCGATCGCGTCCTCGCAAGGTCCAAAGCAGGCCAAATCCACCCAATAACGCGACCGCACCAGCGACGGCGAGTCCACCCGGCGAAAAGACACCCTGCGCAGCCCGCCCTGCTGCGATCGGTGCAGCGCTCGCAGTGACGCGCTCCCCGACAGGGGCCGTCAGCGGAGCGGGGGCAGCCGCCTGAGGTGCAGCACCCGGCACCGGCAATGGCTCGCGCCGCCCCTCTAATTCGGCCCGTAGAGCGACCAACTCTCGATCCTTGCGTCGGAGGGCTTTTTGAAGTCCGGCGATCACTTCCTCGTCCGAGGGTTGAGCGATTTGAGTGATGTTGTTGGAGGTCTGGTCGGCGAGTTCGAGACGAGCCAATACGGGATTGATCGCGGCGATCTCAGCTGCACTAGGTAGCCGCAACTCCGACCCCTCAAGCAACTGATTCATTGACCCCGAGAATGCCTTCGGATTAGCCCGATAAATAGCGAGCATCCGCTGCGCAACACTCGGCTTCTCGGCGCCGGCCACGACCTCCTGCAAAACCAGAGCATTTGCAATCGCCGCCAGGGATTCACCGGGACGAACCCGATAAGTCCCTTCGGGCCCCTGCGCCGCGGCCATGCTCAACGCTGACGCAAGCAAGATTGAAAAAATGAATTTCATGCCCTCAAGGCTAGCACCACGGTCCGGCCAGACCGGTTAAGAACAACCTGAAAAATTCAACGCTCAACGAGGATTCGAAGCATCCGGCGCAGCGGTTCGGCTGCGCCCCAAAGCAACTGATCGCCGCAGGTGAATGCAGCGAGATATTCGGGCCCCATCGCAAGCGAATGCAGACGTCCGATCGGGACCTGGAGTGAACCCGTCACAGCGGCAGGCGTCAATTCGCGTTCTGAACGCTCGCGCTCGTTGGGCACGACCCTGACCCAGTCATTGCCACCTGCCAGTAATGCGTTCACTTCATCGATCGGGATCGATTTGCGCAGCTTGATCGTCAAACCCTGCGAATGACAGCGCATTGCGCCAACCCGGACACAGAGCCCATCGACCGGGATGCTGCCCGAACTTCGAAACGCAGGACCACCAAGGATCTTGTTGAGTTCGGCCCCGCCTTTCCACTCCTCTTTGGATTGGCCATGATCAACGGGGACATCGATCCAGGGGATCAATGACCCGGCCAAAGGGACACCACGGAAATGTTGGGTTGGCAGATCGGTGCCGCGGATGGCCGCCGTGACCTTACGGTCGATCTCAAGAATCGCTGAGGACGGATCCGCCAACTCAGACGCCACAGCCCCGTGCAATACGCCCATCTGCTGGAGTAGCTCGCGCATGTTCTGAGCGCCAGCACCCGATGCAGCCTGATAGGTCATGGCGCTGATCCACTCGACATGCCCCGCACGCAGCAATCCTCCCATGGCCATCATCATCAGGGAGACGGTGCAGTTGCCGCCAATAAAATCGCGAACTCCCGATTTGAGTCCTGCATCGATGATCTCCCGGTTAACCGGATCCAGAACAATCAGTGCATGCTCGCGCATTCGCAAGGTGGAGGCCGCATCGATCCAGATGCCCTGCCAGCCAGCCGAGCGCAGTTGTGGATAAATCGCCTGCGTCCAGTCGCCGCCCTGACAGGTCAGAACCACATCCATCTGACCCAGCGCGGCCAGATCGGTGGCGTCCTTGAGCTTCGATTCACCACCTGACTGACCCAGCGCGGGTGCGTCGCCCCCCGCGTTAGAAGTGCTGAAAAAGGTGGGTTCAATATGGGCGAAGTCCCCCTCAGACTGCATCCGGTCGAGCAAGACCGACCCGACCATTCCACGCCATCCCACCATTCCAACACGTAGCACGTTCAGTCTCCCAATGCGGCAACGACCGCGTCACCCATCGCCCGACAGCCAACCGTAGGCTCATCAGCCTGAGCGATGTCGCCCGTTCTGAACCCGCGCGCCAGTACCGACCGCACGGCCTGTTCGACCCGCAATGCGGCCGCTTCGTGATCAAGCGAATACCGCAACATCATGGCCAACGAAAGAATCGTTGCGAGGGGGTTTGCCAAATCCTTGCCGGCAATATCGGGTGCCGAACCATGGATCGGTTCGTACATCCCAAAGCCCTCTGCATTGAGCGATGCGCTGGGCAGCAAGCCAATCGAGCCGGTTAGCATAGAAGCCTCATCCGACAGAATGTCGCCAAACATGTTGCCGGCTAGTATGACGTCGAACTGTCGGGGATTGCGCACCAGCTGCATTGCAGCGTTGTCGACCAGCATGTGCACCAGAGTGACATCGGGATACTCGCGGCCCACCTCGGTGACGACATCCTTCCAAAGCTGGGTGGTTTCAAGCACGTTGCTCTTATCAATCGACGTCACGCGCGCCGAGCGCTTTCGCGCCGCCTGAAACGCCGAATGCGCAATCCGCCGGATCTCGCCTTCGGTATAGCGCATCGTGTCGAACCCCTCGCGCTCGCCGGCGTCGTTGATCCGGATGCCGCGGGGCTGGCCAAAATAAATATCGCTTGTGAGTTCCCGAACGATCAGCAGGTCCAGCCCGAGTACAAGCTCGTGCTTGAGCGGACTGGCATGGGCCAATTCGTCATAGACCAGCGCCGGACGCAGATTAGCAAATAAATCAAAACGCTTGCGCAACCGAAGCAATCCTTGCTCAGGGCGCTGCGCGCGGGGCAGTCCGTCGTATTGCGGGCCGCCGACCGCGCCAAAGAGAATCGCATCGGACCCCGCGCAAAGCTGCTCGGTCGCCTCTGGCAGCGGGTCCCCGGTGGCATCCACGGCGGCGCCCCCGACGAGACCATGCTTGATCTCAGCATGTAACCCGTCCCGAACCAACACATCGAGAACCCGCAGCGCCTGCGTCGTGATCTCGGAGCCAATGCCATCGCCGGCAAGTACCGCAATCTTCATCAATTTCCCTATTGTTTCAATTCGTTGAATCGAGTGTGCGTCCGAGCCAGGGCTGTTCAGCAAGGCGGCGCGCCTCGAACTCCCGAATCAGGTCCGCATGACGCAACGTCAGACCGATATCGTCAAAGCCGTTCATCAGACACCAGCGCCTGTGGGAGTCGACCTCAAACGAAAAGGCGATGGACCCATCTGGGGAGACCACCCGTTGCTCGCCCAGATCGATCACCAATTCAAAGCCCGGGAAGACGGCCGCGTCGGCGAACAGGCGGTCAACCGCCGAGTCCGGCAAGACGATCGGCAACAGCCCGTTCTTGAAACAATTATTAAAAAAGATGTCGGCAAAGCTCGGGGCGATGACCGCGCGAAATCCATAGTCCTGCAATGCCCAAGGCGCATGCTCACGGCTCGACCCACAACCAAAGTTGCGGCGCGCCAACAAAACGCTGGCTCCCCGGTAACGCGATTCATTGAGCACGAACTGCGGATTGAGCGGACGCCGGCTGCAGTCTTGTCCGGGCTCGCCTTTATCGAGATACCGCCAGCCGTCAAACAAATTAACGCCAAATCCCGTGCGATGGATCGACTTTAGAAATTGCTTT
>RFPW01000290.1 GCA_009925965.1 Betaproteobacteria bacterium | reverse complement strand
CGTACCCAGTCCCACGCAGAGGGCTTTGATTTCTGCGATCAGCAGAGCGGCGAGATAGGCACCCGGCAAGGAACCCATTCCACCAACCACCACGACCACGAAGGCGTCGCCGATCGTGAGTAAGTCGAGGCCGAGATTGGCAGGCTCTCGCGGCAGTTGCAGTGCGCCTCCTAATCCGGCGAGCGCGCAGCCCAGGGCAAACACGGCGGTGAAGAGCCGGCTCTGGTGGATGCCAAGTGCCCCGACCATCTCACGGTCCTGCGTGGCCGCTCTGATCAACACGCCAAACCGGGTTCGTGTGAGCAGAAGCCAAAGTAGGCCGAGCACGAGCGGGCCCAGGACCATCAGAACCAGGTCATAGGCCGGGAAGCGTCTCCCCAGAATATCAATCGCACCGGCCAGACCGGGCGCTCTGGTTCCAAGCAGATCTTCGGGGCCCCAGACCCAAAGGGCTGCGTCCTTGATCACCAAAACCAGTGCAAAAGTGGCTAAAAGCTGGAACAGTTCTGGTGCTCGGTAGATTCTTCGAAGTAGTATTAATTCAACGAATGCGCCAATCAGTCCGGTGATCAGGCTGGCCGCCAGTATCAACCACCAAAAGCTCACACCAAGGCCGAGGGCACGGCCAATGTGCTCGGTGAGGCTGTAGGCCAGATAGATGCCCAGCATGAAAAACGAGCCGTGGGCAAAGTTGACGATTCGGGTGACCCCGAATATCAGTGATAGCCCCGCAGCAACGAGGAAAAGGGAGGACGCGCCCGCCAGTCCATTAAGTAACTGGACCAGAAACCCCGAAAAATCCATGGCGGTTCAGTGTCTCGGCGGGCGCAGGCTGCTTAATCGGCCTTTCGAAGCTTCTTCACATCGTCATTGCTGGGTTGAAACGCGGCGCCGTCGAGGTAGCGGTAGTCGACCATGATGCCTTTGCCATTGTCATTTTTGGTTCGACCGACGAAGGCGCCCATCGTGGACTGTTGGTCTTGCGCCCGGAAGCTGGCCTTGCCAAAAGGGGTATCGATCGCAAGGCCGCGGAACGCGGTGATGAGCTTCTCGGTTTCGGTGCTGTTGGCCTTGCGGATACCAGTCGCTAACGATTGGATCATGGTGTAACCCACGACCGAGCCTAGACGCGGATAGTCCTTGTGGCGGGCCTGATAGGCTGCGAGGAAGGTCTTGTGCTCGGGCGTATTGATGCCATTCCACGGATACCCCGTTACGATCCAGCCATTCGGGGTCTCTTCTTTGAGTGGGCTGACCGTACTCATAATTTGGATAAACGACTGCCCAGCGCTTTTTCTTCAGCTTGGCTGCTTCGGGCGCCAGCATGGCGGCCTGCATGTACGTGGAGGCGCGCAGGCGGAAGGTGTAGCGGTTGCCGTTTTGCCAGACGATTTTGTCGGTCAGCGGCTCACCCGCCAGGAAAAAGAACTTTTTCTGATTCGCAAAGTCAGCGACGGCGAGCCCGATGTTGGACAGGAAAGTACCTGCGAGCACATCGACCTGCTCGCGTGAAACGAGTTCTTCGGCCGCCCGCACCGCATCGCCCGGATTAGCGTTGTCGTCACGAATAATCAGTTGCAGCTTGCGGCCGTTGACGCCGCCTGCGGCGTTGATTTCGTCGATCGCCAGTTCCATGCCTTTTTTGTACGGTTCAAGGAATGCGGGTTGTGCCTTGTAGCTGTTGATCTCACCAATCTTGATCATGGCTTGAGCAAATGCACTCGAAACGCCAAGGCCCGGAATCCCTTGAAATGCGATCACGACGGCCAGGCTGACGCTTGCCCGAATCATTTGGCGACGCTTACCCGATGAGGGCGATTGAATTGGGGTCGAGATCAAGTTCATCAGTACTCCAGAAGGTGAATGATCAGAAACGTTAGCGTAGCCCATCCTGTCCGATCATTTCGCTCGCTTGCAATCCCCCAATACGCGCATGTGGGCGACCGCTGTCGGTAACAGCAACTGCAACGACAATTTCGCGGGCCCGCGGGGCGTCAGCGACGCGCGCCTCGATCGCATCGAAGTGACTGCGCACGAACGCCGCATCTTTGTGTCCAAGCGGAATATCAATCGCAGTGCCGAGCGTTCCCCGTTTTTTTGCCGATGGCACGAGCGCCGCTCCTCGGCTCACCGCCTGACGCAAGGGAGCGCCGAGCTTGGGATGGAGAATCGCGGCTGCATGTTCCAGTTCCCCGTCTTCGCCGACGATCGCTGCCTTGCCGTAGCTTTGCGCCTCGTGGGGCTCAATACCTAGCGCTTCGACGCAACGCTGGCCGAGAAGCCCGCCCAATTCTTCGCCGATCTCGATCAGGTGGTCGAGATTTTGGCTGAACTGTCCAGCATAGGGATTGTTAATGACCGCGATCGCGACCGCGCGGCGGGTTGGTGGGCTGACCGATTCACCCCCCTCCTGGTGGGTCTCTTCAATCTGGACGATGAGTTTTCGGATCTCGGCTTTCATGAGG
>RFPW01000289.1 GCA_009925965.1 Betaproteobacteria bacterium | reverse complement strand
ACCTGATTCTGGATGCCCGCGGCATTCACGCCTGGTATGACTCAAGCCACGTGCTGCATGGGGTCGATCTGCAGATCGCCCGTGGAGAGACGGTCGCGCTGCTTGGACGCAACGGCATGGGTAAGAGCACCTTGATTCGGACGCTCCTGGGACATGTTGCGCAGCGCGAAGGAAGTATCCAAGTCTTTGGAAAGGATCTTTCCAGAGGCAAGCCACACGAGCTGGCCCGCCAGGGTGTTGCCTATGTTCCCGAGGGACGTGGGGTATTTGCCAATCTCAGCGTGCGTGAAAACCTCGTCATGGCCGCGAAACCAGCCGGCCCAGCAGGTCGGTGTTGGAGTTTCGAGCGCGTGCTGACCACGTTCCCGCGCTTGAGTGAGCGTCTGAACCATCTGGGCGGTCAGCTTTCCGGGGGCGAACAACAGATGCTTTCGATCGGACGCGCCTTGATGACTCAGCCCGAGCTGATCATCCTGGACGAAGCCACCGAGGGACTGGCCCCCATGATCGTTGCTGAAATCTGGCGTGTGATTGCTGACATCCGACGGGACGGAATTGCGACCCTGATCGTCGATCGTGACTTTCGAAAGGTGCTCGCGCAATCGGATCGCGCGGTGGTTCTCCAGAAAGGGCAGGTGGTTCTGGCGGGCGAATCAGAGGTCTTGCGTCAACAGCCCGAACTGACGGCTTATCTAGGCGTTTGAGCGTAGCTGGGAATTCGGTTTAAGCCGCTTGCCGACGAAGCGATGAGCAGCCAGCGCCGCCGGAATCGCTAGGATCCGCCCTGCCTGCAGCGGCGCAGTGGTGATTCACTCGCGCTGCTGCACACGGCTCATTTTGAGGTTGGCACGAACCAAGCCCTGAGGCCTCAGGTGATCACACCAAGTCTGCTAGAGTCGCAATGTTCCTACATCTAGTGACCACCAGGGGCCATCATGCAGACCGTCAATATCCGTCAATTAAAAGCGAATCCCAGCACGGCACTGGCGGCAGCACGGCAAGAAGACATGGTCGTGGTCATGAATCGTGACCACCCGCAAGCGCTGCTGGTCGATTTGCAGCGCTTGGGCTTGCCCAACCTGCCCGCAGTTCGTGTGGCATTGGCGGTGTCTCTTTACCGCAGTGGCGCAGTGTCGGCGGGCTTTTCGGCACGCATGGCGGATAAGCCATTAGCCGAGATGCTTAAGCTGTTATCCAGTCAAGGCATACCGCTTACTGGACATGACAAGGCGGCGGCCGAGGAAGCCTGCGCGGAAATGCGCAGCGCTCGCGGTTGGCTGGCGAAGCCCGCCTCGTGACTCGACGAGTTGTCGTGGCCGACGCTGGCCCGTTGATCGCGCTTGCTAGCATTGGCGCGATTGAACTTTTGCGCCAGTTGTTCGGCCGGGTGTGCATCACAAACACGATTCGCGACGAGATCTTGCCCGCTGGGTGTGTCTTTCCGGACGCCGATTTGATCGTACGTTCATTGGAGCAAGGGTGGATCGAAGTGGTTGAGATTCCCCCGTCTGACCACAAGTTGCTCAACCCTGGTGTTGACTCTGGCGAGGCGAGTGCCATTGAAGCGGCGTGTAATTGGCGCGATGGAGGCGACGCGGTGCTCTTGCTGATGGACGATCGTGCTGGCCGACTGGAAGCCAAAAGCCGTGGTGGCATTGCGCTCATCGGCACCGCTGCCGTAATCGGTCTGGCCAAAACCGAAGGCCTGGTTGCAGCGGCGCTCCCACTGTTGGAGCGGCTTGTGGCGTCTGGTTATTTCATCGGGCCGTCCATCGTTTCGGCGGTGTTGAGCGACATTGACGAATAGCTCCATTTGGGCTCCGACAGGCTCTTCACATTCGGCAGTAATGCAGCTGCATTTTTTTGACGAGGCGATTGTATTGCCATCCCCCGACCCTTGAAGTCGAATCGACGAGGAGCACGGTCAGCGTTCTGACTGTGGTCTGCAAGTGCAATTTCAAGACGTTCACTCCGATCTCCCCCGCTTTGAGGGGAACAAAAGTAACGTCCTACCAGCACTCTTTCGGATCGCAAATTCAGGGGGGGCAACACCCCTCTAACAACCCAATCAGGGTGGGGACCTTTACTGGAGGAGTTTGGGTGACCCGCGGGGCTAATGCGGCCGGTGCCAAGGGCAGTAACACCGGCAGCAGCGTGCGCTCATTGACCATGAGCGCCATTTGCGGCTTCCAGAGCAAGGCCGTGGCGTACCAGTTTCCAAGATGCGTTGAGGCAGGCTCGGGCACAGTCACCGGACGTCCAATTCGATCGAGCAGTTTCTTGGTGCAGTAAAGAGTGAACATGGCAGCGATCAAGTTTGGTCGCTAGCTTGGTCGCCAGACGGCATCAGTTCGTAACTGGTGCTGCGCCCACTCGCATCGGATTTTTTCAGGATGCCACGCCCCATAAGTTCGGTGATGTCGCGAAGTGCAGTGTCCTGCGAGCACTTGCCAATCGCCGCCCATTTGCTGCT
>RFPW01000288.1 GCA_009925965.1 Betaproteobacteria bacterium | reverse complement strand
CCTTCTTCAAATTGCCCGGATTCGAGCAGTAACACCGCCTTGCGCTCTTGGGCGCTGCTCGAGTTAGGGTCGATTTCCAGCGCACGCTCAACCGCCTCAAACGCGGCTGAAAGCTTTTTCTCAAGATGGAAAACGTTCGCCAGTGCCAAGTAGGTGTCGACGTTGCCCTCCTCAAGATGCAGCGCGCGCAGCAAATCGTGTTCGGCGCTCGCCAGAAAACCCCATCCCGAATGAAAAATACCGCGCGCGCGCCAGGGCGCGGCTTCGTTGGGGGCGTACTTCACCCAGTCGTCGAGATAATGTCTGGCCTCGGTCAGGCGGCCCTGCCGGGAGAGCGCTTTGATCAATCCGACCCAAGGCGCGGGATTACTGGGATCCTGAGCCACCAAAAGACGAAACGTGGTTTCGGCTTCACCCCAGCGGGCGCGCTGCGCATAAATTTCGGCTAGGGCCAGTTGAGCACCGCCCCAGTCAGCGCTCTCGGGCGGGATCGTCTGCAACCAGGTCAGCGCCTGCTCCCAATCACCTAAATGCGCGAGCGACGAAGCCAGCACGAGCGCGCTCGCTGAATCTTTGGGCGCTCGATGCAAAACCGGCACCAATGCATCAACGACCGCCTGATCATCCCCCAGCGCAGCCGCGATACGCCCGTATAAGCGCCAAACCTCGAGCTCCTCGGGGGCCGTACGCAATAACGCTAGGCAACGCTCCTTCGCCTCCAGCAAGCGATCATTTTCAAATAACCAGCCTGTTAGCGTGAGTGAAACCTGCGTCGCCAAGACCCGAGACTCCCCCCAGGAGCGGCGCGCGTGCGATGGCTTAGCGGCGGCGCTGCGCGCGTTTGCCGGCCTGCGCTTCATCGCATCGGCCCCATAAACTTCCACTCCTGATACGACTTTTGCTCCTCGAAATAGTCCAGGCCGCGCTCAAAGCCTTGTAGCTTGATGGGTTGCGCAGTGGACTGACTGTGTACGCCGAGAATGCCGTTGCTACCGTCATTAGCTCGGATCAAAACCCAGTCCTGACTGCGGGTAACGGGGTCAAATGGAATTGTGCGCAAGTGGCGCTTAAACGGGCGTTGCCGCTCATCGCGCAGCAGCTCGGCCGCGTTGCGCGGCAAGGGCATTTGGCCCGCGGGCGTCGCGTCGGCATAACTCTCAAGGGCGGCAATCCAAAGCTTGCCTTGCACAATTAGCTGTTCTTCAGCGGAGCGCCGCAACATGCTCTGGCCGAGCCGCAGCGCACCCAAGGCACTCAAACCCAGCCCAGCAAGCAGAATCAACAGACCCACGTAGGTAAAGCCGCGGTTCATGCTTAAAGCTCAACAAATGCGCGACCGGAACGGTCTTTGCCGGTGGCGCCACTGCGAAGATCCAGCACGCCCTTTACCCCTGGGCCGGTGCCCTCGGCCAACACCAAAATCCATGTCTGGTCGCTCTCGGTAATTGGATCGTAGGGTAGCGCCTTGAGGTATTTTTTCTCCACCAGTTCAGCCAGACTGCGTGGCCATACACCGGTGTCGGAATGGAACTTATCCAACACATCTCGGGTAATGCGCAAGTTCTCCACCAAGACTTTTTCCTTCGCAGTCGCGACCACCTGAAAATAGCGTGGTACCGACAGGGAAACCAGCAGGCCCACAATCGCCAACACGACGAGCAACTCAATCAGGGTGAACGCGCGGATTCGCTGCGGCCACAAGCCTCGGCGTCGACCATCCTGCGGCTTCATCGCGGTCACCACTTGGGGTAAGGAATGCCGTTGAGACCAAGATTGGGCGACAGTGAGTAGACGTCGTACACGTTATCGCCTTCAAGGGGATGATCGGCTTCGCTGTCGTAAGAGCGCTTACCCCAGGTCTGCTCGTTGCTTAACTCCGCATTGGTATTCATGGGATCGCGCGGCACACGGCGCAAGAATTTGATTTTGCTCGGCGGTGAAGTGTTCAACAGTGGCACACCCTCGACCAGAGATTCAAGGCTCAAGGGATAGCCCGTTAAACCCGGTGGCAGATTTAATCGGCCCTCATCGTAGACACGTTTGTGGGCATCGAGCGCCTGTCGAATCGTTTGCAAGGCATTGATCAACTGCTTTTCGCGGGCCCGCTTGTCGATCACTTCGGCCGTGGGCAAGACCAATACCGCGAGCACGGCCAGAATGGCCAGCGTTACGATCACCTCGATCAACGTAAAGCCCGAGCACCCGCCGGCCTCGCGCGGTTTTATCCACACTCGGCAAGCGGCGGTTTGGGTTAGGCTCAACATTCGGCAATTGATCAACGCTCGGCATTCGGCGCTTCCGATGCGCCCCCCGGCTCAGGATTCTGTGGCGCCCTCGGCACTGGCAATTCGATCGCGCCAAAACCACCCATCAGCGACCCAGCGGCATTGGGATTCGCGACCGGCGCAGTCGTAACACCGCGCGTCGCCGCTGGATCAACGCCTGGCGTGGCCAACGCGGGGCGCGGGCGCGACCATCCCTCGGTCCCA
>RFPW01000287.1 GCA_009925965.1 Betaproteobacteria bacterium | reverse complement strand
CGCTCAGAGGTAAATTTTCTGGAGCAGTTCCAGTAGGGTCTTACGCTGGGCGGTCGTCAGGCGCGAGGAGCTTTCGATTTCCAGGTCGATCGCGGTCTGCTCCGCTTGTTGTATGAGTGCGGACCCTTCGGGGGTTGGGTGCAGTCCCATGGCGCGACCGTCAGTGGGGTGAGGCCGGCGGCTGATCAGGCCGCGCGCTTCCAGTGACTGGATCAGACCCACGAGGTTCGGGGGCAGCAGATTGAGCGCAGCGCACAACTGGCGTGAGGTCACACCAGGGTTGCGCTGTATGACCGACATCACCGAAAAGTCAACCGGACGCAGGCCGAACTTAGCCATGCGCTCCAGAAAGACTTCGATGATTGTTAGCGCCGCGCGGCGAGCGTTATAGCCCAGCAGGGTCTCTAGGTAGGAGGTGTCCACCTGGTCAACCCCCGTGACGGTGGGCAGTCGGCCTACGGGTTTTTTGTCGACGATCATTTCCTGGCGGCGCCAAGATAGGTGTCAATCACCCGCGGGTTCTGCGCCAGTTCGGCTGCAGGGCCCTGCAGTCCGATCTCGCCCATCTCCAGTACGTAGCCTTGATCGGCCACGGCCAAGGCAGCGCGCGCGTTCTGCTCGACCAGTACGATGGTCACGCCGGTCTGGCGCAGGGTCTTGATGATCAAGAAGATGTCCTTGACGATCAGGGGGGCCAGGCCAAGGCTGGGCTCGTCCATCATCAACACGGCGGGGCGCGACATCAGTGCACGGCCCACGGCCAGCATCTGGCGCTCGCCGCCCGAAAGAGTGCTGGCTTGCTGAGCGCGACGTTCCTGCAGGCGCGGAAATAAATCGAACACGTCCGCGAGGCGGTCCCGCCACCGATGATTGCCAAGGCGCATCTGACGAAACCCCCCGAGCACCAGATTGTCTTCCACGCTCATGGTGCCGAAGAGCTCACGTTTCTCGGGTACGAGGGAGATGCCAAGCATCACGCGTTCTTCGAGCGTGAGGTCTTCGATGGATTGACCTTCGAATTCGATACGCCCCTTGCTGGGTAAGATGCCCATCAGGCTGTTGAGGAGGGTGGATTTGCCCGCGCCGTTGGGGCCGATCACCGTGATCACGCTGCCCTTGTCTGCTTGAAGGTCCAGACCGTGCAAAACCTCGGCCTTGCCATAGCCGGCACGCAGATCCCTGACGTTGAGGAGCGGAGCTGACATGTCAGTGCTCCGTTCCGAGGTAGGCGGCGCGCACAGCGGGGTTGGCCTGTACCTCGGCAGGCGTGCCGCGTGTGAGCAGCGTGCCGAACTCCATCACCACCAGCTGGTCGCACACGTCCATCACCAGGTCCATATCGTGTTCGACCAGGAGGATGCTCATGCCTTCGCTCTGCAGCTGGCGCAGCACTGCGGCCAGAGCCTGTTTTTCCAGGTGGCGCAGGCCAGCTGCCGGTTCGTCGAGCAAGAGCAAGGCGGGGTCACAGCAAAGCGCGCGGGCGATTTCCATGAGTCGCTGAGGTCCCATGGCCAGATTGCCAACCTGCTCGTGCAGGTAGTCGCCCATGCCGATGCGTTGAAGCTGGCGCTGGGCTTCCTTCATCAGGCGCTGTTCTTCGGCCCGGTTGGCGCGAAGCATGGACATGACCACGCCGCTGCTGCCGCGCGTATAGGCGCCCATGGCCACGTTTTCGAGCACGGTCATGTCGGCGATCATTTTGACGTGCTGGAAGGTACGGGCCATGCCTTTGCGTGAAATCTCCCGCGAGGGCAGGGCACTCACGTCTTCACCGAGAAAGGTGACGCCGCCAGAGGTCTTGCTCAGTCCCCCAGTGATCAGGTTGAAGGTGGTGGACTTGCCGGCGCCGTTGGGACCGATCAGGCCAACGATCTGGCCTGCAGCGATGTCGAAGCTGATGTCATTGACAGCGACCAGACCACCGAACTGCTTTCGGATCCTGTCGACCACCAGCACCCGCTCGCCATCCTGGGGTTTGCCGCGTACCGGCAAGTCATCCGCATCGGCCCAGTCGATCAAGCGATTTGGAGGTGGGAATTTGCGGGCCACCAGCGACCACAGGCCCTCGGGCAGGTATTTGAGTACCAGCACCAGGACCACGCCGAACACAATCACCTCGTAGCTGCCGCTGGTGCCGATCAGGGCTGGCAAGGCGACCTGAAGCCAATCGTCCAGCAGCTTGACCAGACCAGCGCCAACGATGGCGCCCCAGACGTAGCCCACACCACCGACGACCGTCATGAAAAGGTACTCGATACCCATCTTCAGACCAAAGGCCGAGGGGTTCACCGTGCGCTGGAAATGCGCCAGCAGCCAGCCGGCCACCGAGGCAAACAACGCAGCGGTGACGAAGATCGTGACCTTGTAGCGGAAGGTATTGATGCCCATCGCTTCAGCCATCTGCGTGCCACCTTTGAGCGAGCGGATCGCACGGCCAGGACGCGAATCCAGCAGGTTGAGCAGCGCCACGGCGCTTGCGATCAGCATCGCCCAGCACAGCACG
>RFPW01000286.1 GCA_009925965.1 Betaproteobacteria bacterium | reverse complement strand
GCGCGATAACGACCCCTGATTTGTCTGTCAGTTTCAGCTGTCAATTATTCCAATTAACTTTGGCCAACAAAAAACCCATCCGATTATAGGGATTTTTCAATGTGTTTTGAATGCACCGCAGTAATGAAAAATTTGGCGTCTTTGTTTGTATGTCGGGCGGGATATCTATGATGCAGTCTATGACCTCCTAACCCGGATTATTCACCAAGGTTGGCGGACATGGTGCAACTCCTTGATCGGTCATAGGATTCGGTTGCGAGACCTCAACCCTATCGATTTCGGACGCCATGCCCGCCAAAGCTGTATCTACCCCCGCACTGCCCGGCCTGTCACCGGTCTGCGGCAAGCCCATCACCGCCCGCTTCGACGGCGGCAAGCTCTCTTCAGACGGTGGCGTGCTGGCGCTGCGCGAGATCGAAGCCCGCCTGGGTATCGCCAACCGTCTCGCCGCCTGCGTCACCGATCCGCGCGCACCAGAGCGCGTCATCCACAGCATGGCCGACATTCTGCGCTTCCGGATGCTGATGATCGCCGCCGGTTACGAGGACGCCAACGACGCTGCCAGCCTGCGCCACGACCCAGCCTTCAAACTCGCCCTCGGTCGTCTGCCAGATGCTGCCGCGCTGTGCTCGCAGCCGACCATCTCGCGTCTTGAGAACCTGCCGCGGTCGCGCGAGTTGCTGCGCATGGGCCAGGCCATGGTCGGCCTCTACTGCGACAGCTTCCGCCAGGTGCCACGCCGCATCACCCTCGATATCGACGACACCTTCGATGCCGTCCATGGCGGCCAGCAACTCCGCCTGTTCAACGCCTACTACGATGAATATGGCTTCCAGCCGATCGTGGTCTTCGACGGCGAGGGGCGGCCCGTCGCCGCTCTGCTGCGTCCAGCCCGCCGGCCCACCGGGCGCGAGGTGCGCGGCTTTCTGCGCCGCCTGGTCCGCGCCATTCGGGGACACTGGCCGCGTGTGGACATCCTGCTCCGCGCCGATAGCCATTATTGCGCGCCCGAAGTGCTGGATTTTTGCCGCGCCGAGCGGCTCGGTTTCATTCTCGGCGTCGCCACCACCCGCACGCTGCGCCGCCGCGTCGAGACGCTGGAGCACAGCACCGCAGCCCGCCAGGCCGCGGGGCTCAGTACGGATAAGCTGCGGCGCTACAAGGAGTTCCACGATGGCGCCGCCAGCTGGAGCCGGGTTGAGCGCGTCATCGCCCGCGTCGAGGCCAGCGCCCAGGGCACCGATACGCGCTTTGTCGTCACCAACCTCACCGGCAGCACAGCGCGCACGCTGTACGAGGATCTCTACTGCCGCCGCGGCCAGGCCGAGAACCACATCAAATCCTGGAAGACCCACCTCGCCGCTGATCGCACATCATGCCACCGCGGCCCAGCCAACCAGTTGCGCCTGATGCTGCATACCGGCGCTTATTGGCTGATGTGGTCGCTGCGTCGCTTGATGCCGGCGCGATCGTCCTGGCGGGTCGCGCAATTCGATACGCTGCGATTGCGGCTGCTGAAGATCGCAGCACATGTGGTCGAGTGGAAAACCAAGGTGATGGTCCACCTGCCCAGTGCATTTCCCGACCAGGTCATCCTGCGCCTCGCCCTGGAACGAATGCCGCGCCTGGTGATCTGAACCACGGGGCGGTGTCGCCCCGATCAAGCCCTTCCGCAGCAATCCCAAACCTCGCAATACGCACCATCGAACCGACGCCTGCGCCGGAAGTCCGACCTGCGCGAGCACAACCAATAGGCGAGGGGCTCACTGGCGAAATCCAGCCGTCGTGGGTGTCGTGAATAATCCGGGCTATATTCATCAATCCGCAGGAGTTGCGCCGAGCGATGCACGCTGCAGGGCTGGTTCCGGGTCCGATGACCGGCCTTGGCCCACGCGGTGTCAACCGGCGCTTGGACCTCACCTTCGGTCAGCTGCCCTTCATGGCAATATTGTATATGGGATTGTCGAGTAAACCATCTGCGACAACAGGTTAGGTCGATGTCGATCTTGGATGTAGTGACCATCATCTCGGGTTGTTCTCGTGCGCGACGTGCCTGCTGGCTGATAGTTTCCAGCCAGGCTTATATAGACACTAGCGTTCACATAATTTGAATAGTCTCTGCCACTCAAATGAACTATCGAATGCCTATCGCACGGCTGCAATTTTTGTGGCCGAACATGCACAGGGATTTATATTTTTGCAAAAATACGTTGTTTTCTGTTGGAACTATATCTTTAACGCGGAAGTCAGTCCACTCCGGCATATCGTTGATAGCTCTATGAGACACTACGTTCTGCAGGCGCTTGGTTTTATGTGGACAGTTGCAAGATTGTTAGCGGCTGGAAATTATACGCTAATAACTGCAAGTATCATTGGACACGTAGTGCTTATTTCCGCTGCGTTTTTCACTGCGGCAACGTATACCAAAGCATAATTGAGGCCGAGTGTATTTAGTCACAATAATGGTCGTGGTCGCACTGGGGAGCACGAGTAGAAAATAAGAGATCGCGATTCGTGAT
>RFPW01000285.1 GCA_009925965.1 Betaproteobacteria bacterium | reverse complement strand
TGCAGGGCCCACACCATTCGGCCCAATAATCGACCAGAACCGGGCCCTCGGCGCCCAGGACATCCTGCTCGAAAGAGGCATCGCTGACATGCTTGATCGTCATTTGGAATCTCCGAAATGGGGTGGCTGTTTGACTCGGCTGCGGTGCAGTCGAGTGTGCTGGGGGAAGGACGCAGTTTTCGCGCCGCGATCACTTATTGTAGCGCGGGGTACAATGAGATCGAGACGGGCCGCCCCGCATCGCGACGTGGTCAATCTGGTCAGGTCCGGAAGGAAGCAGCCACAGCCGCTCAGCGCGAGTGCCGGGGGTCCGGCTCGTCTCCCACCGATTCAATTGAACTTACGTGATGTCGCATCAGGTCCTTGCACGGAAGTGGCGGCCACGCGAATTTGCGTCGCTTGCCGGTCAGGAACATGTAGTACGTGCTTTGACTCACGCGCTGCAAACCGGTCGTATTCATCACGCGTATTTGTTCACAGGGACGCGGGGCGTCGGGAAGACTTCGATTGCGCGCATCCTCGCGAAGGCGCTCAATTGCGAAGTTGGTGTCGGTCCAACACCCTGCGGGCGCTGCAGTGCATGTGTCGGAATCGACAGCGGGCGGTTCCCGGATTACATCGAAATGGATGCCGCCAGCAACCGGGGTGTCGACGAGATGGCGCAACTACTCGATGCGGCTGTTTACGCGCCGGTCGCGGGGCGCACTAAGGTCTACGTGATCGACGAAGTTCACATGCTCTCGACGCATGCCTTTAATGCCATGCTCAAGACGCTCGAGGAGCCACCCGCCCACGTGGTGTTTGTGCTGGCAACGACCGACGCGCAGAAGGTACCGATCACCGTCCTGTCGCGCTGTCTGCAGTTCAGCCTGAAGAATATGGCTCCCGCGACGATTGCGGCGCGCTTAGTTGAAGTCTTAGAGGCTGAGGGAATTGCGTTCGAGCCGGAAGCGCTCGACGAGATTGGCCGCGCTGCAGCGGGCAGCATGCGCGATGCATTGTCGCTGCTCGATCAGGCCATTGCGCACGGCGCTGGTGTTGTGGTCGCTGCCTCCGTGCGCGAGATGATCGGCGTTGCCGATCGCGGCGAAGTCGGTGCATTGATCAACGCCTTGGTGGCGGGCGAGGGCCCAGCCCTGATGGCGCGCGCAGAAGCGATGGTCGATCAGGGTGTGGCACCCGAGCGGACGCTCGAGGCGCTGGCGGCTCTGGTGCACCGTATCGCGCTGGCCCAGGTGGGTGCAGTGTCGACCGACGATGCGATGAGTGCCCAGGTCAATACCTGGGCGGCCCAAGTTGCCCCTGAGGACTTGCAAGTCTGGTGGCAGATCGCGATTCAGGGCGGGCGCGACCTTCCTTGGGCACCCGACCCGGCGTCCGGCTTGACGATGACCTTGTTGCGGATGCTGGCGTTTCGCCCCGGACAGCCCGATACAGGGCGCTTGAATCCGCCCACATCTGCGCCAGCGAGCCGCGCCATCCCAAGCTCGGCGCCAGCTGCAGTTGCGGCCACAGTCGAAGCCCCAATCGAAGCTCCAGCGAAAATTTCAGCGAAAATTCCAGCGATCGCCGTTCAAACTTCGTCACAGTTTGCAGGGGATTGGCCCGCACTTGCCCGGGTTCTCACCCTGTCCGGCATCGCCCGCCAGTGTGTGGATCGCAGCTCGCTGGTGTCTTTTGATCACGACGGATTCGTCTTGCGCGCACCGATTCGTGCCATGACCGAAGCCCCGCTGGTGGCGAAAATTCGAGATGCACTCACCGCGCACTTCGGGCGCCCAATTCGGGTGTCGATTCTGAGTGGCGAAGTGGAGGGGCCGACCGTTGCCGGCATCGACTCGGCCGAGCAGGCCCAGCGTCTGTCCCAGGCACAGGCGGTAATTCAGGCGGATCCATTTGTGCAGGCGTTGATTCAGGATTTCGGTGCGCAGATCGTGCCGGGATCAGTGCAACCCACTCTTTAAGGAGTTCTCGAGATGATGAAGAACCAATTGGCTGGGCTGATGAAGCAGGCCCAGCAAATGCAAGACAACATGAAGCGCGCTCAGGAAAAGCTTGCCCTGATCGAAGTCGAGGGCCAATCGGGCGCCGGACTGGTTAAAGTCACCATTACCTGCCGTAACGAAGTTCGCCGCGTTGCCATTGATCCAAGCTTGCTTGGGGATGACCGCGACATGCTCGAAGACCTCTTGGTCGCGGCGATGAATGACGCGTTGCGTCGTGCCGACCAGACTTCCCAGGAGCAAATGTCCGGGCTGACAGCGGGCTTGCCGTTACCCCCAGGATTCAAGTTGCCTTTTTGACTAACCCTCCGGTGGACTGTTCGTGAGCGTCAACCGTCAGCCAGTGGTTCTGGAGGCCCTGGTAGATGCTTTGCGTCGCTTGCCCGGCGTCGGTCCTAAGACCGCGCAACGGTTTGCATGGCACCTCTTACAGCACGACCGCCATGGGGCAGGTCTGCTCGCGAGATCGCTCACCGACGCGATCGCCTCGGTACGTCATTGCGATCAATGTAATGGC
>RFPW01000284.1 GCA_009925965.1 Betaproteobacteria bacterium | reverse complement strand
GCGACCCCGACCGCTTCTGTCGCAAATGTTTCGACTGGCAGTGCGCGCGTGAGTAAAGTTGCGCCCGGCCTCGCTTCCGCTGCGGGCGAAAAAGCTTCGGAGTTGGCTAAATCAAGCGCCCCCGCCTCGGCTACTGTTCTTTCGACGTCCCAGGGATCGACGATTTCTGGCGTCATGGATCCTGCGTTGTTTGCAGCCCCGGGCGGTGGAGTTGGAGCCGGCACATCCTTTGACAACCCCATGCGTGGCTCGACTGTTGCCGCAGGAGCCTCGGGTGCCTCCGGTTCCGTGTCGTCCGGTCTCGCCGGCGGTCCGATCGGATTCGGCGGTGCCGCCGGGGCGGTTCAGGGAGCTGGTCAGGCGGCAACGAATGCGCTGTTGAATGCCGGGCGCTCCGAGGCCAACGTGTCCGCGGTTGGAACCGCTGGCTCGCGCGCGGCAAGCTTCAACAATACTTCAGGCGCGGTCAGTGTCGCATCGGCGCTGGCGGCCGCCTCCGTGGTCCGCAGCGCGCAATCCTCTGCGCTGTCGGATTCAGCCGGCTTGAGTACAACGGCGGGCAGCATTACCGGGACCCTTTCAGTCCCTGTGATGAGTGGCAGCGCCGGGGCTGACCTTGGCGGTAATGCCTTGGGTACTCAGACCGGCGGGGCCGGCAGTGAGTCCGGTGGTTCGTCGGGTGGATCGCGTAGCGGCGGTTCGAATGCCTTCACGGTGCAGGCCTCCAACCCGTCGGAGCCTAATGCAATAGCCTCACTATCGGGTGCCGCAAATGCCTCGGCTAGTTCGGCCCGTTCTGTTGATTTGGGCACCTATGCAAACGCAACCACAACCACAACCACAACCGCAGCCAGCGCCACAAACTCAGCAAGCGTTGTGGACGTCGCGGCGAATCAATCGCCGGCATTGGACGTGAATGCCCCCGCAGCGCAGGCTTCGGTGGCCGCGGATCCGCGCGTAGCGTGGCGTGACCTGCGCTCTAAGTGGGATCAACCGATTCGGGCCAACGCGCCGAAGGGTTGAGATCCTTCGAGGTTGGCGGCCGTTTAAGGGATGGCGGCCGTTTAAGGTTAAACCTTAGACGTTAAATCTGAAATGCATCACGTCCCCGTCATGGAGGACGTATTCCTTCCCTTCTAGGCGCATCTTTCCGGCTTCCTTGGCCTTGTTCTCGCCGCCGCAGGCGATGAAATCCCGATACCCAATGACTTCGGCGCGAATGAATCCGCGCTCAAAATCGGTGTGAATCACGCCTGCCGCCTGGGGCGCGGTCGCACCGACCTGCACCGTCCACGCCCGCACCTCTTTGACGCCGGCGGTGAAGTAGGTCTGTAACCCGAGAAGTGAAAAAGCGGCGCGGATCAAGCGGTCCAGCCCCGGTTCTTCCATGCCCATATCAGCCAGGAAGAGTGCGCGGTCTTCGCTTGACATGTCGCCCATTTCCGCTTCGATCGCGGCGCAGATGGGGACCATCGGCGAGCCTTGCGATTCGGCAAATGCCGCAAGTCGCTCGAGGTGCGGGTTGTTGGTGAATCCGTCCTCTTTGACATTGCCCACAAACATGGCGGGTTTGGCCGTGATCAGGCACATGGGCCGCAGAACTTCGAGCTCCTCACGACTCCAGTCGAGTGCCCGCACCGGTAGCGCCTGATTGAGCTGGATCTGACATTTCTCGAGCACCTCGACCAAGCGTTTGGCTTCTTTGTCGCCACCGGATTTAGCGAGTTTGACCGAGCGGGCATGCTGCTTCTCGACGGTTGCCAGATCCGCCAGGGCCAGTTCGGTCTGGATCGTTTCGATATCAGAAATTGGATCGACCCGGCCGGAAACGTGGATCACATTCGGATCATCAAAACAGCGCACGACATTCAAGATGGCATCGGTTTCGCGGATGTGTGCGAGAAACTGATTACCTAAACCTTCGCCTTTACTGGCGCCCGCCACGAGCCCCGCGATATCTACGAACTCGGTCGTCGCCGGCAGGATCTTTTGCGGTTTGACGATGGCGGCAAGAGCAGCGAGGCGTGGGTCGGGGACTTCAACGATTCCGATGTTCGGTTCGATCGTGCAGAACGGATAGTTTTCGGCAGCGATCCCCGCCTTGGTCAGGGCATTGAAGAGGGTGGATTTGCCAACATTGGGCAGGCCGACAATGCCACATCGCAAACTCATAGCAACGTCCTTATTTGGAGAGCAAGAGGGTACCCGCAGCGCCGGCCGCCGAGTATCCAAGGTAACCGCGCGCCACGGCGAAGAGTTCCTGTGTCGTGCCCGTTGGGGCACTCGCAGTAAAGGTGCTGCCGTCCTTGCTGGTGAGAATATTGCCGCCGCTACCCACGACGACGAACTGCGTGCCGTAGGTGACGGCGTTCCAGTTGACCGCGGACAGATTCAGGGGAGTTCCGGCTTGCGATGTGATCGTGGCCGAGTTGCGGCTCCAACTCGAACCATCGGTGCTCGTCACAATCGTGCCATCCGTGCCCACTGCGACGAATGCGCTGGTTGCCGTAGTTTCACCGG
>RFPW01000283.1 GCA_009925965.1 Betaproteobacteria bacterium | reverse complement strand
TATGCCAAGCGACCGGCCTATCGGTGCATGGATCGAATCATGACCTTCGAAGAGCTTGATCAAACTTCGTCGGCGTTTGCGGCCTGGTTGCAGTCACAGGGTTTGGGCAAGGGCCAGCGGGTCGCCCTGATGATGCCCAACGTGTTGCAGTTTCCGATTGCGATGGCCGGAACCCTGCGAGCGGGTTGCACGGTTGTCAACGTTAACCCGCTTTATACGCCACGCGAACTCGAGCATCAGTTAAACGACAGCGGCGCCGAAGCCATCGTGGTTCTGGAGAATTTCGCCAGTACGCTCGAGCAGGTCATCGTGCGGACGCGCGTGCGGCACGTCGTGATGACGACGATGGGGGATCGCCTTGGGTTGGTCAAAGGCGCGCTGGTGAATTTGGTGGTGCGCCATGTCAAGAAGATGGTCCCCGCCTTCCAGTTGCCCAATGCCCTGGGATTTAACGAGGTCTTGCGGCTTGGGGCGGCGTCGGGCTTGCGTCCCGTCGCGGTCGAGCGCCATGACGTTGCGTTTTTGCAGTACACCGGCGGAACGACGGGGTTGTCAAAGGGTGCAATGCTGACGCACCGCAACATCATAGCGAACCTGCTGCAGTCTGAAGCCTGGATGCAACCGGCTTTGCATAATCCGCGGATGCCACCCCCTCCGGAGCAGATGACGATCGTATGCGCTTTACCGCTTTACCACATCTTTGCGCTGACGGTTTGTTCGCTGTTGGGTGCACGTACGGGTGCGCTGAATCTATTGATTCCGAATCCACGCGATCTCCCTGCGCTCATCGCAGAACTTGCAAAGGTCAGGCCGACCGTTTTTCCGGCGGTTAATACCTTGTATAACGCGCTTGCCAATCATCCAGACTTTGCCAGCCTCGATCATTCGGATTTGCGGGTCTCCAATGGGGGGGGCATGGCGGTGCAGCAAGCGGTTGCCGATCGCTGGTTGCAGATTACGGGATGTCCGATTTGCGAGGGTTATGGATTGTCGGAGACTTCGCCCTCCGCCGTCTGCAACCCGAGCGATGCAGCCGCCTACAGCGGTACGATCGGGATGCCGATCCCGTCGACCGAGGCCTGCATCCTGGATGATGACGGGAACGAGCTCCCGATCGGGGAGCGCGGGGAGATTGCAATCCGCGGCCCCCAGGTAATGGCGGGATACTGGAATCGACCCGAGGAGACGGCTCGCGTGATGACACCGAATGGGTTCTTTCGGACCGGCGATGTGGGGGTCATGGACGAGCGCGGTTATTTCAAGGTGGTCGATCGGAAAAAGGACATGATTTTGGTGTCTGGCTTCAATGTCTACCCGAATGAGGTCGAGGAGGTGGTTGCAGCGCATCCAGGCGTCCTGGAATGCGCAGCGGTGGGCGTCCCCGATGGTGCAGCCGGTGAGACGGTGAAGATTTTTGTGGTTAAGCGAGATCCGGCGGTGACCCAGCAGCAAATTCTCGATTGGTGCGCCAAGGGTCTGACGGGCTATAAACGGCCCAAATTGGTCGAGTTCCGCACCGAACTGCCGAAGACGAACGTAGGCAAGATCTTGAGGCGTGAACTGCGTTCGGTCGAGACAATCTGAACCCTGACAGCGCACCCAGCCAACACCCCAGCGCCGTTAACCCCCCGACCCGGGCGAACCTATTCGAGATTCAGCGGGACAGGGTACTCGTTAGCGGCGTTTTCACGCGCCATGTTCATTCGCTCGCGCTCAGCGGCTTCAGCACGTTGCTGAGCTGCGAGGGTGCGGCGCACGACGGATTCGATGCGATCGTCTAGCGAGGCATATTCTTGACCTCGGTCAGACTGGCTTTGCTCGGGTGATGTCAGAGTGCGTTGCGAAAATCGGGGTTGAGCGGTTTGCCCCTGAGCGGCCTGGCCGGTTTCAGCGCTGACTTCCATTGGGGGGTAGGCCGATTGAGCCCGTGTGTGGGGCGTAAACAGGGCCATGAGCAATCCCGCTGAGAGCCCCAAGAGCATTGCGCTGCGTGTGCGAAGGGATTGTGCGGAGGGGGTTGGCGCTTTAATGGGCGCAAGAGCATCTGAACCGAGGAAAGGCCGGACAGTTTGGAGAGGCAGAAGAGTTCGCATCATGATGCATGTCCTTTGAAGAAGCGTTCCAGTACACACTGAGACGCAAACCCAAACGCAATCTCTGCTCCCGCTAGGGTCCTCTCGCGATTGAGGCTACGACTCGACGCTTGCTCGGGACGAAAAAAAACGCCGGGTTGCCCCGGCGTTTAGTCCTAAACAGGCAACCGGCTTGCGCCGGTGGCTCGATCAGAATGCGTGGCGAACGCCAGCGTAGAACATCGAGGTGTCGGTACCACGGCTCGTTGCGGGCGAGTTCTGCAGGGCGGTTCCCGTAAAGAACTGGTACGTCGCGCCGGTCTCGTTGTTGATTTTGGAGTAGTTCACCCCAACCGAGGTCCGCTTCGAAAGGCTGTAGTCATAGCCGATCGAAACCTGGGTCGCGCCGGTATTGCTCTGGCCGCTGATCCCTTGAGCCTTGGTGTACTGGAACAAC
>RFPW01000282.1 GCA_009925965.1 Betaproteobacteria bacterium | reverse complement strand
TCAAACGACACGCAAGGAGACCCTTATGGATCCAGTCATTCTCACGATCGAAGGTACGATCGCCACCGTGACTCTGAACCGCCCAGCCGCGCTTAACGCGCTGTCGTGGGAGATGAACGAGGCTCTGGTCGAGATCAGTGCTCGGCTTGAGCACGACACGAGCGTGCGGTGTGTGGTCATTCGGGGCGCTGGCGAGCACTTCATGGCAGGTGGCGATGTCAAAGGCTTCACCGAAGGGCCGAGCGATCCGCAGCAACGCAGGATGCTTTTCGAGCGAGGGATCGCCCAGACCCACAGCATCATCACTCGCCTGCGGCGAATGCCCAAGCCCGTGATTGCCAGCGTCAGCGGCGCTGTGGCCGGGTTTGGAATTTCGCTGATGAGTGCCTGTGATCTTGTCGTTGCCGCCGACAGCAGTTTTTTTACGTTGGCGTATTGCCATATCGGGACCTCGCCGGATGGTGGGGCAACCTATGCCCTGCCACGCACGGTTGGGGTCAAGCAGGCGATGGAAATTGCGCTTCTGGGAGATCGTTTTAACGCTACCCGGGCGCTCGAACTGGGTCTGATCAACCGGGTCGTTCCTGTGGCTGAACTCGAGGACGCGACGACCAAGCTCGCCGTACGCCTGGCGAAGGGCCCGACTGCGGTTTATGGCCGGACCAAAAACCTGATCAATCAGTCTCTAAACCGGACGCTCCCCGAACAACTGCAGGCCGAACAGGACAACTTCGTTGCGTCCGCGCTGGACGCAGACTTCAGCGAGGGCATTCGAGCGTTTGTTGAAAAAAGAAAGCCGAATTTCATCGGCCATTGAACAGCTGCCAGCTGGATCGAACTCGAGGATCTAATGATGAAAACCATGATCACCGAAATGTTCGGTATCGAACATCCCATCATCCAGGGTGGAATGCATTACGTGGGGTTTGCCGAGTTGGCCGCAGCCGTTTCGAACGCTGGCGGGCTAGGCATCATTACCGGTCTGACTCAGCGTAGCCCCGAGGACCTCGCCCGGGAAATACGGCGATGTCGAGAGATGACGGACAAGCCCTTTGGCGTCAATCTCACTTTTCTGCCGATCGTTAAAACTCCGGACTATCCTGGTTACATCCGCGCCATCATCGAGGGGGGCGTCAAGGTGGTCGAAACTGCAGGGAACAACCCTCAAAAATGGCTACCAGGGTTGCACGAGGCAGGTGTCAAGGTCATCCACAAGTGCACCTCGGTTCGGCATTCGCTCAAGGCCGAGGCAATCGGCTGCGATGCCGTGAGTGTGGATGGTTTTGAGTGTGGCGGCCATCCTGGTGAGGATGACATCCCGAATTTCATTTTGTTGCCGCGCGCGGCCGAAACGCTCAAGATTCCATTTGTCGCCTCGGGTGGTATGGCGGATGGGCGCTCGCTGGTTGCGGCGCTGGCGTTGGGTGCGCAGGGAATGAACATGGGTACTCGCTTCATTGCGACCAAGGAAGCGCCGGTCCATGAAAACGTCAAGCAGGCGATCGTTGCGGCGAGCGAACTGGATACCCGTCTGGTGATGCGACCCTTACGTAATACCGAACGGGTGCTGCATAACGCAGCGGTCGATCGACTCCTCGAAAAAGAACGGACCTTGGGGCCCAATCTCAGGTTCGAGGACATCATCGACGAGGTAGCTGGGGTTTATCCGCGCATCATGACCGACGGGGAAATGGAAGCCGGCGCCTGGTCTTGTGGCATGGTGGCCGGGTTGATCCACGATATCCCGACGGTCAAGGAACTGATCGATCGGATCATGGTCGAAGCCAACGCCATTGTTCGCGAGCGCCTGGCGGGATTTGTCGCCGCCTGACCTAAAGCCCTTAACGTTTGGAACGTCTAATGAACCGAGTCCTTGCTCATACGGGCGCCCGATATCCCATCATTCAGGCACCCATGGGCTGGATTGCCCGATCACAATTGGCGCTGGCGGTGTCGCGAGCGGGTGGCCTGGGCGTGATTGAAACCTCCTCAGGCGAGACGGAAATCTGCAAAAGCGAGATCGAGGTCATGCGGGCTTCCGGGCTGCCGTTTGGGGTCAATCTGCCCATCCGGTTTCTTAAAGACGACGCCATGCTCAAGTTCGTCTGTGAGAGCGGCGTTCGATGGGTGAGCACTTCGGCAGGTAGTCCCGCGAAGTTCATCGCACCGCTCAAGAACGCGGGGATTGCCGTCTACCATGCGGTACCAACCCTGGAATTGGCGCAGAAGTGCGTCGATGCGGGCGTTGACGGCCTTGTTGTCGAAGGCGCGGAGGGTGGAGGCTTCAAGAATCCGGAGGAGGTTTCCACCCTGGTTCTGCTACAAGCCATTCGCGAGAAGGTGGATGTCCCTTTGATTGCGGCCGGGGGGATCTGCGACGGTCGCGGCATGGCAGCCGCCTTTGCACTAGGGGCTGAGGCGATCCAGATGGGGACCCGGTTTGTGAGCGCTGCGGAGAGCCCGGTTCATGCGAATTATAAGAACGCGATCGTCGATGCGGCTGCGACCGGTACGCTGGTGTTGAATCAGAAGTCCACGCCCTGTATCCG
>RFPW01000281.1 GCA_009925965.1 Betaproteobacteria bacterium | reverse complement strand
GGGCGCTGGTGCAACGATCAGTATCCGCAGCGGCAAGGTCCAGGGCTCGGTGCCCAAGGGTCTCGATGGCCTGAGTGGCGTGGTCCCGTCCGAGGCGGCTGCCATCGCCAAGGCCATTACGGGAGCCTACCTATCGTCCTCGGGTAATGCCTTCAGTACCCGGACCGCAAGCTTCATCGTTCAGGAGCATTTTCCGGTTGGCGTTGACAACATGCCCGGCGGCCCACTGTTTGGAGTTCAGTTTAGCCAACTCCCTTGTGGCGACCTCGTGACGCGTGGTGCTGGGATTGGTGGTGGGCCCAAGCGGTCACCACTTGGCCTGTCAGCGGACCCGGGCGGCTTTCCGCTGTATAAAAACGGACGCGTCGTGGGTGGCGTTGGCGTCATGGCTGACGGGATTTATGGCCTTGATGAATCATCAACCCCTGGGGCGGTGGATCTTGACGAGCGTTTGGCGCAATCGGCTCTGAAGGGTTTCGATGCGCCAGCATGTATTCGCGCGGAGCGCATTACAGCGGGTGGTATCAGCCTGCCTTTTTCCAAGTCTGACGCCCAAGTGATCGCGGTGACCGCTAAATCGCTGTCCGATTCTGCGGTGAGTGCCTTAGGGGCACGGGTGTCATTTGACCAGTACTACAACGCAGCGGCAATTTTGGCGGGAACCGCTTTTGGGGAAGCCGCTTCCGGATTTGCGCCGGACTCGGCCAGCTTTACGGCCGGTGGTGGCTATGTGTTGGTGAATCCCTCGGATCGCGCCAATCGTTATCCCGTGACTGCCGCAAGTCCCTCGGGCACAGCGGGCTCTGGGCCCACGGGGGCAACCCCGGCCTCCTTGACCAAGGTTGAGGTGCAGGAAATTCTTGCGCAGGCGCTTGGCGTTGCCAATCAGGCGCGGGCGCAGATTCGCAGCCCCTTGGGGTCGCCCGCGCAGGTGACCATCTCTGTCGTGGATACAGCGGGATCGGTACTTGGCTTGGTTAGAACACCGGACGCACCGGTGTTTGGAACCGATGTGTCGCTGCAGAAGGCGCGCACAGCGCTATTTTTCTCATCGCCGCAAGCCGCAACGGCGCTGACGGCGTTGCCGCCAGTCAGTTATTTCGATAGTAATGCGAAGGCTGGTACGCCGTTCAATATCAGTCAGTACCTGACGGACCCACAACGCGGTGCGCGGACGTTTTTTAATAATCCGGCGATCTTCGCGGATGGTATCGCGTTCAGCGCGCGCGCGATTGGCAACATCGCCAGGCCCTATTTCCCGGATGGGATTGCCGGTTATCCGCAAGGGCCTCTCTCCAAGGCCATTGCCGATTGGAGTCCTTTTAATACTGGACTGCAGTTGGACCTGACCTATACGGGCCTCGTGACCGCGATCCTCGCCCCCACCACGGCGAGCACCAACTGTACGGGGCTGAGCGGGGTGAATAACGGGATTCAGATTTTCCCGGGAGGCGTCCCGGTTTATCGGGGCAATACGCTGATTGGCGGATTGGGTGTCTCGGGCGATGGCGTTGATCAAGATGACATGATCGCGTTCCTTGGCCTGGCGCGGGCTGGCAAAGCACTCAATACGGGGGTTGCGAACGCGCCTGCACCCAGGCGATCCGACACCGTGACCGCCCAGGGCCTGGGTCTGCGCTATGTGCAATGCCCGCAGGGTCCGTTCAACAATAGCGTTGAACAGAATGTCTGCGAGGGGATTTGAAATGTCCCACCAGCGTTCCCTCGGTCTAGCCTTCGTCAGCGCCCTGTTTTTGAGTGGCGCAGTACAGGCACAAATTTCGTCGCCAGCGTTTTTTCAACCCGTTCAGTCCAACCAGCCAGCCACTGAGGTGGGCAAGCGACCGCGTGCGTCTGAGGATGAGAGTATCGGTAAGGAAGCGCCTGCGGCTGAGCGGGCGGGTTCGGAGCGTCCCGCAGAGCCCGTGACCCCCGAAGAACAGACCGGCGTGATCCGGGAGCGCCCGGGCCGGATTCGCCCGATCGTGATTATTCCACCCATCGATCCCTCGCAAGTTCCACCACCGGCTGCCAATTTGCCCCGAGAGTCGATCTCGATTCCGGATCGCTGGCGCCTGATTCAAACACTGGGGTTCAAGTTTCCTTGGTACGACCCCTACAACCAGAATGCATTGAAGGGGGATCTGCCGGTCCTCCACAATCTTGGCCACGAACTGTTTTTCAATTTGGGTGTCATTTCCGACACGCTGGTTGAACTGCGCCGGGTGCCGACCCCGGTCGCGGGTCAAGTCTCGATCCGGCCGGGCGCAAACGATATTTTTGGTGGTAATCGGCAGCGGATTTTCGGTCAAAACCTGATCACGAGTTTCAGCCTTCAAAAGGGGGATACGACCTTCAGGCCGCCCGATTTTGAGTTGAAGTTTGTTCCGGTTCTCAACTACACCAACGTCTCAGTCGCCGAAGCCGGCGCCTTGCGTGCCAACCCCGCTTTGGGCAAGCGTCGTACCGATAATTATCTGGGTGTGCAGGAATTGTTTGGTGACCTCCATCTACGCAACGTGTCTGATCGGTTCGATTTTGATAGCGTCCGGATCGGGATTCAGCCGTTCACGAACGATTTTCGGGGCTTCCTGTTCCA
>RFPW01000029.1 GCA_009925965.1 Betaproteobacteria bacterium | reverse complement strand
TTTCGGCCGTGCGAAACGCCCTGCAAGCGGCTGGGCTGCACGCCGAAATCGGGGCCCTGACGATGCGGCCCGAAACCTCGACCGCGCTGAGTGGCGATGATGCGGAGCGGATGCAAAAGCTGCTCGACGTGATCGAAAACCTCGATGACGTCCAGGATGTTTTCACCAACGCGGAACTGTCCTGATGCCTGGACTGTCGAATGACGGACTCAAGCTCCTGGTCGTCGGGGGCGGCGGACGCGAGCATGCAATTGCCTGGCGGCTGTTGCAATCACCCCGCGTTCAATCGGTTTTTGTGGCCCCCGGTAACGGTGGAACGGCTCGGGAGCCCAGGCTGATCAATGTCGCGATCGATGGCTCGAGCCCCGAAGGCATTTCGGCGCTTGTCGAGCTGGTCGAGGCAGAGGGCATCGCGCTGACCGTGGTCGGACCCGAGGGACCTTTGGCAGCCGGCATTGTTGACGCGTTCCGATCACGTGGGTTGCGCATTTTTGGGCCCACTGCAGCAGCCGCCCAGTTGGAAAGCTCGAAGGACTTTGCCAAGGCCTTCATGACCCGGCACCGCATTCCGACGGCGGCGTACGGTACGTTTACCGATGCTGAGGCAGCGCACATCTATGTCGATCGCGAAGGTGCTCCGATCGTCATCAAGGCCGATGGTCTGGCCGCCGGCAAGGGCGTTGTGGTGGCGCTGACTTTGGCCGAAGCGCATGCGGCGATCGATGAGATGTTGGTGGGCAATCGGTTGGGGGGGGCTGGTTCGCGGGTCGTGATCGAATCATTTCTGGCCGGCGAAGAGGCCAGTTTCATCGTCATGGCCGATGGCGAACATGTCCTCGCTATGGCGCCCAGTCAGGACCATAAGCGTCTGCGCGACGGGGATCAGGGCCCGAATACGGGTGGGATGGGCGCGTATTCCCCCGCTCCGGTCGTGACGCCCGAGGTGTATGAGCGGGCGTTGCGCGAAATCATCCTCCCAGCGATTCGTGGGATGGCTGCCGACGGGATTCCCTACACGGGATTTCTGTATGCGGGGCTGATGATCGACCCCCAGGGGCAGGTCAAAACGCTCGAATTCAACTGCCGGCTGGGCGACCCCGAAACACAACCGATCATGGCGCGCCTGCAATCCGACCTGGTAGAGCTGCTTGAGGCAGGGATCGACGGCCGACTCGATCAGGTGAGCGCCCAGTGGAGTCCGCAGGTGGCGCTGGGCGTTGTTCTCGCCGCCGCCGGCTACCCGGAATCGCCACGCAAGGGCGACCCGATTCATGGCCTGCCGCTCGAAGGCAATACACTCGCCCCGGGCGTGATCGCATTTCATGCAGGCACGCAATCCGACCAGGATCAGGTGTTGACCAGCGGCGGACGGGTCTTGTGCGTGACCGCACTGGGCGATTCCGTTCGCGAAGCGCGCGAGCGGGCCTACGCCGCCATTGAGCACCTCGATTTCGACGGCCTGCAAATGCGTCGAGATATTGGATACCGGGCACTTTAACGATGAACAACCAAACCCATGCCACCTCCACGGGCACTGTCGATACGGGCGCCGTCGATACGGGCACCGTCGATTCCGCCGCGGTTCGAACCTGGTTGGTTGGACTGCAACGCCAGATCGTTAGCGCCCTCGAAGCCGAGGATGGCAGTCGCTTTCGGGAAGACCAGTGGCAGCGCGAGAACGTGGCCAAGTCAGAACAATCTCAACCATCACAACAATCGCAACCATCACAACAATCGGAAAAACCGGCGTTGACTGGTGGTGGCGGACTGACCTGCATTCTCGAGGGCGGTGCTCTGCTCGAACGTGGCGGCATTGGATTTTCGAATGTTTCCGGGACGCGTTTGCCACCCTCGGCCACGGCGGCGCGGCCGCAGTTGGTCGGGCGACATTGGGAAGCGATGGGGGTTTCGCTGGTTCTGCATCCCCGTAATCCGTTTATCCCAACCGTGCATCTGAACGTTCGGTTTTTTGTGGCTCAACCCATCGAAGGGTCTGGCGAACAACCGATTTGGTGGTTTGGTGGTGGCATGGATCTCACGCCGTACTACGGTTTTGAAGAGGATGCCGCCCACTTCCATCGAACCTGTGCAGACGCACTCCAACCCTTTGGCGCGGAAACCTACCCGCGCTTCAAGGCTTGGTGCGATGATTATTTTTTCCTGAAACATCGGGGTGAGCCCCGCGGTATCGGTGGCATCTTTTTTGATGATCTCGCCGAACCTGATTTCGCCACCGCATTTGCCTTGACCCAAGCCGTGGGTAACGGTTTTATCGAAGCCTGGCTGCCGATTGCAAAGCGCCGCCGCGACCACGCATACGGCGAGCGCGAGCGCGAGTGGCAGGCCCTTCGGCGCGGCCGTTATGTCGAATTCAATCTGGTCTGGGACCGCGGCACCCTTTTTGGCCTCCAATCGGGTGGGCGCACCGAGAGCATCCTCATGTCGATGCCCCCGGGCGTTCAGTGGGCCTATAACCACCAACCCGAACCGGGATCACCCGAAGCTCGCTTGCTGTCGCATTATTTGGTGCCGAGGAACTGGGTTTGACCCATGCGCGCGTCGGACTTTTCGGTGGCACATTCGACCCGCCCCATGTCGGCCATCGGGTCCTGGTTCGATCGGCCGCCCTCGCCCTCAAGCTGGATGCGGTTCGACTGATTCCGAGTGGCCAGCCGTGGCAGAAGACCACTGTCGCCACCTCTGCCGTCGACCGTTTGCAGATGCTCCGGGCCGCTGTGCTGGACATGGCGCCCCAGCCCGGCGAGACCTGGCAAATCGAGGTCGATGACCGCGAGACCCGGCGTGATGGCCCGACCTTTACGATCGAAACCTTGATTGAGCTGCGGGCTGAAGTTGGGCCCGCGACGCAGCTGGTCTGGTTGATGGGCGCCGACCAGTTTGCCAACCTGCCGACCTGGCATCGATGGCGCGAGTTGCTGGATGTCACTCACCTCGCGGTGACCGCTCGAGGTCCTGAGGGGCTGGCCGAACTCCCGACGGAAGTGCAGACGCTGTTGAGCGCGCGTGGCCGGGATGCCCTGCCCGACCTCAATCGGCCCGGTGCTGACCGTGCCGACGGTGGGGTAGGCGCGGAAGGCACTCCGGACACGAGTTACGCTTGCGGCAGTATCGTCCTGTTTCGAATGCCTGCGGTCCCGATTTCCTCGACGGCCTTGCGTCGGCAATTGCAAGCGGGAGACCGTCCACGAGAATTGCTCTCGGATGGGGTGATTGACTTGATCAACCACCTCGGTTTGTATCGCTAACGGAGAGCCCCTGGCCCTATGGAATTGCGCAAATTGCAACGCGTCGTGGTCGACGCACTCGAAGATATCAAGGCTCAGGACATTCAAGTCTTTGATACCACCAAGCTGACCGACCTCGCTCTTCGACCGGGTCATCATCGCCTCGGCGACTTCGAATCGGCAAAGCCGCGCCATTGCCGGTAACGTACGTGACAAGGCCAAGGCAGCTGGCGGCGACGTGATCGCGGTCGAAGGGGAAGAAACGGGTGAATGGGTGCTGGTCGATCTGGGCGACATCATCATTCACATCATGCAGCCCGCGATTCGTCAGTATTACAATTTAGAAGAAATCTGGGGTGGCAAAACTGTCCGCGTTCGACTCGGCGCACCCGACCTGCCCCTGATCCCTAAGACCACCGCTAAGACCACCGCTAAGACCACCGCTAAGACCACCCCGAGGACCACCTCGAAGACCACCGCGGAGCCAACCATAAAGGCGCCGCGGAAACGCGTCGTCAAACCCAAAACTGCAGCGGCTCCCGACGCGCCAGCCGCTGACCCCGCTCCCTGATTCCTTCTCCCCACCATGCGTATCCGGGTGATTGCGGTCGGCCTCAAACCACCCGCTTGGGTCAAGGAAGCCGCCCAGGAGTACGCAGATCGTCTCCCGCCCGAACTGCGACTGGATTGGACGGAAGTGCGCCCGGACGTCCGTGGTCCGAGCGGGCATGCGCCCGCCTGGATGGCTGCCGAGGCCGTTCGAATTCGCGACGCGATTCCCGGCGGATCCACCATCGTCGCACTCGATGAACACGGTGACGATCTGACCAGCCGTGCCTTGGCTGCGCGGCTCGAACGCTGGCGCGACCGAGGATCGCCTCTGGCCATCCTGATCGGTGGCCCCGACGGTCTTGATCCGGGGCTCAAACGAGACGCGCATGAACGGGTTAGGCTCTCGAGCCTGACACTGCCACACGCCTTGGTTAGGGTCGTCATTGCCGAGCAGCTTTTCAGGGCATGGGCCATCCTGAGCAATCATCCTTATCATCGCGATTAATGCTGGCTTTTGAATTTATCTGGCTCGCTTCGCAGAGCCCCCGGCGACGGGAGCTTCTTGGCCGATTGGGCGTTCGAGCCGAACTGCTGGTGGCCGATGCCAAGATCGATGTCGCAGAAGACGTCGAGGCACTTGAACACCCTCTCCAGGGAGAGAACCCAACACAATATGTCGAGCGCGTGGTTGCCGCCAAGCTCACGGCTGCTATGGCCCGACATCAGCGGCGTCAACTAGAGGCGGCACCCATTCTGGTCGCTGATACGACCGTCGCCATTGGCGGGCGGATTCTTGGTAAACCCGCCCACGCAGCTGAAGCCACCGAAATGCTAAGTGCTTTATCGGGCCGTTCGCACCGGGTCTTGACCGCGATAGCGATCGCCCGACCCCGGGTTCGGTCAACACTGACCGAGCCACCCGCGCCAATCGAGATGAGTGTTAACGAGGTTGATTCCTTGTGGCATCCGAAAATCCTGCGGGTGACGAGCATCTCCCGAGTACGCTTTGCCCGACTCAGTCGGGCCCAGATCGATCGGTATGTCGCCTCGGGCGAACCAATGGACAAGGCCGGAGCGTATGCGGTCCAAGGGGGGGCTGGCGCCTTCGTGCGGCGCATTGACGGCAGCGATACCGGGATTATGGGTTTACCCCTGTACGAAGCGTCGCGGTTGCTGCAAAGCGCCGGCGTGCTTCCGCGATAGGTCCACGGCCCGTGCTCGAAACGATTCTGATCAATGTCCTGCCGCACGAAGTTCGCGTTGGCATCGTCCAGAACGGTACGCTTCAAGAGCTCCACATTGAACGTTCGGGCGGGCGTGGTCTGGTGGGTGACATCTGTCTCGGGCGCGTGACCCGAGTCTTACCTGGCATGCAGTCGGCGTTTGTGGACATTGGCCTTGAGCGCTCGGCGTTCCTGCATGTGGCCGACGTCTGGCAAGCGTCTGCTGGGGGGTCCGTCGAGTCGTCCAATGGCGGGTCTGTTGGTGCCACCACTGGGGCGTCCATTCCAAGCCCTTTGCCGATCGAGCGGGTGCTCCACGAGGGGGATCGCTTGATGGTCCAGATCATCAAGGATCCCATCGGCACCAAAGGGGCGAGGCTGTCGACGAATCTGTCGATCGCGGGGCGATTCCTGGTCTATCTGCCGCAGGACCCGCATATCGGCATCAGTCAACGAATTGACGATGAGGGCCAGCGCGAAGCCCTGCGCGCTCGCGTGCGGGAGGCGATTCCGCCGGATGAGCGCGGTGGCTTCATTGCCCGAACGATCGCCGAGGAAGCCACGAACGCGGAGTTATCCGCCGATGTGCAATACCTGCGCAAACGCTGGAAGCAGATCACCGAAGGGAGCACGAAACATCCGCCGCCCGTCGTCTTGTGTCAGGAGCTGAGCCTCTCACAGAGGGTGGTGAGAGACCTGATCGGCGAAGACACTCAGACCATTCTCGTCGACTCCGCCGAGGCGTATGACGCCCTCCTTGCGTTTGCTCTGGACTACATGCCGTCCCTGGCGACACGCCTGGCCCGACATCAGGGCGATCGACCGATCTTCGATCTCCACGGCGTCGAAGACGAAATTGGTCGCGCACTCGAGCGGAAAGTGGGACTCAAGTCGGGCGGCTACCTGATCATTGATCCCACCGAAGCGCTCACCACGATTGATGTCAACACCGGCGGTTTTGTCGGTGGGCGCAGCTTTGACGATACGATTTTCAAGACCAATCTTGAAGCGGCCCAGGCGATCGCACGACAAATGCGTCTGCGCAATTTGGGCGGAATCATCATTATTGATTTTATCGACATGCAGAACACCGAGCATCGCGAGGCGGTGCTGGCAGAACTCGGCCGAGCGCTCGCCAAAGATCGAACTCGAACGACCGTGAGCGGTTTCACCACCCTGGGCCTGGTCGAGGTGACACGCAAACGCACCCGCGAATCGCTCGCCCAGCAGCTCTGCGAACCTTGCAAAATCTGTAACGGTCGAGGATCACTCAAGACCGCCCGCACCGTTTGTTATGAAATCCTGCGCGAAATCGATCGCGAGGCGCGTCAGTTCAATCCCAAGCAGTTCCGGATCGTGGCCTCACAGACCGTCGTTGATCTGTTCCTCGATGACGAAGCGGGGTTTTTAGCCACGCTGACCGAGCGCATCGGCAGACCCGTCGCGTTGACCGTCGAAACGATTTACTCTCAAGAACAGTACGACATTGTCCTGATGTAGCTGGGGTTACTCATCGACGTCCGTTGACTCGCGCACATCAACCGAATCGGTCAGCCCGAGCTTCCGACCAGTACCGACGAAACACCTCAATCGGCGGATCGCCTGACAGGAGAGCGCCGTGGGGCATCGTCGGATAGAGATCCGCTAGCGATGAAATCTCCGTGGGCGATACGCGACGCATGATGTGTTGCGCGCGCAGGCGCCCGGGATGATCCAAACCAGCGGCTGCCACCAGTTCTGCAAGCGCCTCGACCGTGTTGTGGTGAAAGTTGTAAACCCGCTGCGCTTTGTCGGTGACCACGAGCGCGCGCTGGCGGACCGGATCCTGAGTCGCGACTCCGGTCGGACACGCGCCTGTGTGGCAATGCTGAGCTTGAATGCATCCGACAGCAAACATGAAACCGCGCGCCGCGTTACACCAGTCGGCGCCCAACGCCATCGTCCCTGCGATATCAAACGCAGTAATCATCCGCCCAGCGGCACCAATCCGAACGCGCCCTCTGAGATCGAGGCCCAAGAGCGTGTTGTGTACCAGGCGGAGCCCATCGCGCATGGGCATCCCGACGTGGTCCATGAATTCGACAGGCGCTGCACCCGTACCCCCTTCCTTGCCATCGACCACGATGAAATCTGGCGTAATTCCAGTTTCTTGCATGGCCTTGGCGATTGAGAACCATTCCCAGGGATGACCAATCGCCAACTTGAATCCGGTTGGTTTGTCGCCCGAAAGTTCACGCAATCGGGCGATGAATTCCAGCAGCTGGATCGGTGTCGAGAATTCACGATGACTGGCGGGCGAAATACAGTCGGTCCAAATTGGAACGCCGCGAGCCTCGGCGATCTCAGCCGTGACTTTCGGCCCTGGCAAAACACCGCCATGACCAGGCTTGGCACCCTGAGAGAGTTTGACCTCGACCATCCGGACCTGAGGATGGGTCGCCTGAGCCGCAAAACGCTCTGGGTCGAATCGTCCATCGGCGGTCCGGCAGCCAAAGTATCCGCTGCCAATTTCCCAAATCAGGTCGCCGCCATGTTCGCGGTGATGAACGGAAATGGAACCTTCGCCGGTGTCATGCGCAAACCCACCCAGCTTGGCCCCTCGATTGAGGGACTGAATCGCGTTGCCCGAGAGCGCGCCAAAGCTCATCGCCGAAATATTAAATACCGAGGCATCGTAGGGCTGCGCCCGATCGCCGCCGATCCGGACCCTGAAATCGGCTGGCTCGGCCACTTTGGCAGGTGCAATCGAATGATTGATCCACTCAAATCCCACGGCATAGGGATCAAATTGGGTCCCGAACGGCCGCTTGTCGAGAACATTTTTTGAGCGCTGATAAACGATCGCCCGCTGCTGGCGCGAAAACGGTGCGGCCTCGGTGTCACTCTCGATAAAGTACTGGCGAATTTCCGGCCCAATAAATTCGAGCATGAAGCGCAAATGCCCAATGATGGGATAATTTCGCTGAATAGAGTGATGGGTCTGCTGCAAATCGCGCAACCCAATCAAAACCAACACGATCGGCCCCAAGGCCCAGGGCCATTGGATCATTCCCGCCGCGGCCAGTGCGACGAGCAATAAAGTGCCCAAGACGGACAACTGCAAAACAAAAAAACGACTGATTGCCATTACGCGGCTCCTGCAGTGGACCGTTCTGAAGAGACAAATGAGTGGATAACGCCGCCGCCCAGGCAGACTTCGCCACGATATAAGACAGCCGACTGACCTGGGGTTACGGCCCATTGGGGTTGCGGGAATTCAAGCGTGAACGTTGAGCCGGATGTTGACTCGAATGTTGAATGTGCTGAGATCACGGAGGTCAGGCTACAGGGAGCATCATCTTGCCGGTAGCGTGTTTTCGCGCTCAGATCGGAGGTTTGATCATCGGTTTGATCATCGGTTTGATCTTGGGTTTCCTCGGGTGGGGCTCCAGCAATCCAGTGAACGTCGCTCGCATGCAACGATTCCGATAGCAACCAGGGATGGTCATGGCCCTGGACAACCCAGAGGGTGTTGCGGGTCATATCTTTTCGGGCGACGTACCATGCGTCGCCATTGCCCCCCCTGGAGCCGCCCACGCCGATACCTTTGCGTTGACCCAGGGTGTAAAAACTCAAGCCCACATGTTCGCCGAGCACGCGTCCGCTGGGCTCCCGTATTGGGCCGGGGCGATGGGCCAGGTAGCGCGCCAGAAACTCCCGGAACGGCCGTTCACCAATGAAACAGATTCCGGTGGAGTCTTTCTTCGCCGCATTAGGCAGGCCGATCCGACGGGCAATCTCCCGAACAACGGGCTTCGGAAGGTGGCCCACCGGAAAAAGCGTTCGAGCGAGCTGTGCCTGGTTCAGCCGATGGAGAAAATAACTTTGATCTTTGGCACTATCCAGACCCCGTAGGAGCTGCCAGACGTTTGCGCCCCTAACCTGCCGGACCCGGGCGTAATGGCCAGTCGCAATCCGCTCGGCGCCAAGCGTCAGGGCGTGATCAAGAAATGCCCGAAATTTGATTTCGGCATTACACAAAATATCGGGATTGGGGGTTCGGCCCGCCTCGTATTCCCGCAGGAATTCGGCGAACACCCGATCCTTGTACTGTGCGGAAAAATTGACGGCTTCGAGGGGCACGCCAGCACAATCTGCGGCGCTTGCAGCGTCAATCAAATCCTGGCGTGTAGAACAATACTCTCCGTCATCATCATCCTCCCAGTTCTTCATGAAGAGACCGATGACGTCCCAGCCTGCTTGTTTAAGCACCCACGCCGAGACTGAAGAGTCCACACCACCCGATAAGCCCACCACGACTCGTTGTCCGCGACCAGCGGGGACGGCTTCGAGCCATCGGTCCAGGTCCTGATCGAAGCGATCGTCAGTGTTGGCAGATGACATGCGAATAAGAATCGGGCGAAAATCACAGGTTAACGAGTTCTCAGTCTAATGGCATCTACGTAGCGCAGGGGCACCACCGAGCCTCTGCCTGCCGCCACGTGTTATAAGACCCGTCAAAACCTATGCAGAAGGAGTTAGTCATGCGTATCGGCATTCCGACCGAAACGCGCCCCGGCGAAGTCAGGGTGGCGGGAACGGCGGAAACGGTCAAAAAATTGGTCGCCGGAGGCCATCAGGTCCTGGTTCAGGGCGGGGCTGGATTGCCTGCGGCCCAGACGGATGCCGCCTATGCGGCAGCCGGTGCCGAGATCGTTGCCCCCGAAGCGGCGCTGAATTGCGACCTCGTACTCAAAGTGCGATCGCCCCAAGCGGCGGAGCTTAATCACATGCGGCGTGGTGCGGCCGTGGTCGGGATGTTGGACCCGTTCGACCGACACGGACTCGATGCGATGGCCGCGGCCGGCCTGACTGCTTTTGCGCTGGAAGCTGCCCCACGGATTACCCGTGCGCAGAGCCTGGACGTGCTGTCGAGCCAAGCCAACATTGCCGGCTACAAGGCAGTGCTGATTGCTTCGAATGTTTACCCACGCTTTTTTCCGATGTTGATGACGGCAGCCGGTACGGTCAAGGCTGCGCGCGTCTTGATATTGGGCGCGGGCGTAGCTGGACTGCAGGCAATTGCGACGGCCAAACGGCTGGGCGCGGTTGTCGAAGCCTTTGATGTTCGCCCCGATGTCAAAGAACAGGTCGAGTCCCTCGGCGCCAAGTTCGTCGAAGTCCCGTTGACCGCCGAAGAAGCCACCCTGGCCAAAGGTCAAGGTGGGTACGCGCGCGAGATGGGCGATGATTACAAGCGCCGTCAAAGTGTGTTGGTCGCTGAGCGGGTTGCGCTGGCCGATGTAGTGATCACCACCGCGCTGATACCGGGCCGCGCCGCGCCATTGCTCGTAACCGATGCGATGGTTGCGGCAATGCGGGCAGGCGCGGTCATCGTCGACATGGCGGCCGGCCGAGGCGCTGACGGCGTCTGCGGCAACTGCGAATCGTCTGCAGCTGACCGTACCGTGGTTCGCCATGGCATCGTCATCGTCGGAGAAACTAATTTGCCCGCCATGCTCGCCGCGGATGCCAGCGCACTGTATGCGCGCAACGTGCTCGACTTCCTTAAGCTCGTCATTGATGCGCAGGGCAGCCTGCACATCGATACCGATGATGAAATTGTCCGCGCGGTACTGGTGTGCCGTGACGGTGTGGTCTTGCGCGCCTGATCCCCCCGATCCTTTTTTGTCGCGCGCAACCCCTTAAGTACCCCCGGAGAAAACCCATGGATGCGCTCAGCCCCGGCGTGACCAATCTGATCATTTTTGTGCTGGCCATTTACGTCGGCTACCACGTGGTCTGGAACGTTACCCCCGCCCTGCATACGCCGTTGATGGCGGTGACCAATGCCATTTCGGCGATCGTGATCGTTGGCGCGATGTTGGCAGCCGCACTCACCGAAGGCCCGGTGGGCCAAACCATGGGCACCCTCGCGGTCGCACTCGCCGCGGTCAATGTTTTTGGCGGCTTCCTGGTCACGCGGCGCATGCTGGAGATGTTCCGGCGCAAAGAACCCAAGGCGGCCAAGGGCGGAGACGCAGCATGAACGCTAATCTGGTTGCACTGTTGTATTTGGTGGCGTCGGTCTGTCTGATCCAGGCGCTCAAAGGACTTTCCCACCCAACGACGGCCCGTCGTGGCAACGCCTTCGGCATGGCTGGGATGGCGATCGCAATCGTCACGACCCTGGCTGCCATCACCCAGATGGCGACTACGCCCGAGGCGGCCGCCCACCTTCCCAATGGCCTTGCCCTGCTGTTTGGCGCTTTGATCGTGGGGGGTGGCATTGGGGCGGTCGCTGCCAATCGCGTGGAAATGACCAAGATGCCTGAGCTGGTTGCGCTCATGCATTCGCTGATCGGCCTGGCAGCCGTCTGTATTGCCGTCGCAGCCGTATCGGAACCCCGTGCTTTAGGCATCGTCAAGCTCGGTGGTGACGCGATTCCACTCGGTAACCGCATCGAACTATTCCTCGGAACTGCGATCGGGGCAATCACCTTCTCGGGCTCGGTCATCGCCTTCGGCAAGTTGTCGGGAAAGTACAAGTTCCGGCTTTTCCAGGGCGCCCCGGTGGTTTTCCCTGGGCAGCATGTGCTCAATCTCGTGCTGGCGATCGCGATGATCGGGCTAGGACTGATCTATGCCTTCGCCCCCGGCGTCGAACCGGCATGGGTTCCATTCCTGGCCATGATGCTGATCGCTTTCATCCTTGGCGTTCTGATCATCATTCCGATTGGCGGAGCGGATATGCCCGTGGTCGTCTCGATGCTCAATAGTTATTCGGGATGGGCGGCGGCCGGCATTGGGTTCTCACTCAACAACGCGATGTTGATTGTCGCGGGTTCACTCGTGGGTAGTTCAGGTGCAATCCTGAGTTACATCATGTGCAAGGCGATGAACCGCTCGTTTTTCAACGTCATCCTGGGCGGCTTTGGTGGAGAGGCCACGAATCCTGCGGCCGGTGGGGCCGATGGTGTCCAGCGCAATGTCCGCAGCGGCTCGCCCGACGATGCCGCTTTTCTGCTGGGCAATGCCGAGAGCGTGATCATCGTGCCTGGTTATGGATTGGCGGTTGCCCGGGCCCAGCATGCTCTTAAGGAACTGGCTGAAAAACTCACCCACCGCGGCGTCAACGTGCGCTATGCGATTCACCCGGTCGCTGGGCGGATGCCAGGGCACATGAATGTTCTGCTGGCAGAGGCCGAGGTGCCCTATGAGCAGGTGGTCGAGATGGAAGACATCAACCCGGAATTTGGCCAGACCGATGTCGTCCTGGTGTTGGGCGCGAATGACGTCGTCAACCCTGCGGCCAAGAACGATCCGCAAAGCGCGATCGCTGGAATGCCGATCCTGGAGGCATACAAGGCCCGCACAATCATTGTCAATAAACGATCGATGGCCTCAGGCTATGCCGGTCTTGATAACGAATTGTTTTATCTGGACCGGACGATGATGGTCTTTGGTGACGCCAAAAAAGTCGTCGAGGACATGGTCAAGGCGATTGAATAAGGCCATCCAGCCACTCAACCCAGTGTTGGATCGGCGTCACGGTCCCGTTCTGCAGATGCGTGATGCAACCGAGATTGGCCGACAGGATCAGATCGGGCTGGCTGATATCGATATTGGCCAGTTTTCGGTCGCGTAGCCGGCCCGAAATTTCAGGCTGAAGCACCGAGTAAGTCCCAGCCGATCCACAGCACAGGTGAGCCTCCGAGAAGGCCACCCGCTTGGCGACCGGACTACCAGCCAACCCATCGGCCTTGGGATCGGCCGTGAGTGTGGCGGCACGGTCGGCCAAACGGTCCAATAATCGGTCTAAAAGCGCTTCGACGACACCACCCAATTTTTGCCCGTGTTGCAGGGTGCAGGGCGGATGAAAAGCGATCCGCTGGGGCCTGGCGGCTGAAGGGCCTGCGCCCTCTTTGCCAGAGTGGCTTGATCCAATCAGATCGCCCAAGCGATCAGCTTCTGTTGCCAAAAACTCACCCAGATCGCGAACCGATTCCGACACGCGCTGGGCGCGATCCGCGTAGGCAGGATCATCGGCCAGCCAATGTCCATACTCTTTGACCACCGCACCACACCCCGAGGCGTTCACCACGATCGCTTCCACGGCCTGGGCTTCCAGGGCTGGGAACCACGCATCAACATTGCGCCGGGCGTCTTCCAACGCCCCGTTGTGATCATCGAGATGATGGCGAATTGCACCGCAACATCCTGATTCCTGGGCGTACGAGACGTTCACGCCAATGGCCGCCAAAACACGCGCAGTCGCGGCATCGATCGACGGCATCATCGCGGGCTGTACGCAGCTATTGATCAGGAAAACACGTCGCTGAACGGTAGCGTCACCCGCGACCTTCGTGGGCCAGACACCCGGACTGCGACGCGCAGGGACCTTCGCCTTGAGGGTCGCGGGCAACACCTCACGGACGGCCTGTCCAACCCGCATCGCCGGATCAAAGACCCAGCGGCGGGTCAATGTCTCTTGCAGCAATCCGCGCACCGCGCGCTGGGCTGCTGGGCGCTCGACCTGCGCATCCACGAGGCGCCGGCCAATATCAATCAGACGCCCATATTCGACGCCCGAGGGACACGTCGTTTCGCAGTTACGGCACGTCAGACAGCGGTCAAGATGCAATTGGGTCGCGGCCGTCGGTTTGACCCCTTCGACGACCTGTTTGATCAGATAGATCCGGCCACGTGGCCCATCGAGTTCATCGCCTAGCAGTTGATACGTTGGGCAGGTCGCGGTGCAAAAACCGCAATGCACGCAACGGCGCAAAATCGCTTCTGCTTCGTCGCCATCCCGCGTGCCCTGCAACCAATCAGCGAGGTGAGTTTCCATGCATTCAAGCCTGAGGGTGAAGACGTCCGGGGTTGAACAGGCCCTGCGGATCGAAGGCGTTCTTAAGGTTGCGATGGATCTTCAGCAGCGCGGGCGGCAGTGGAGAAAATACGCCATCGGCTGACGCCCCCGGCGAGCGAAACCTTGTCGAATGCCCGCCAACGCCTGCAACGATCGATCGAATTTCTAACGGGTCTGCGGCGCTGTAGACCCAGCGCTGGGCCCCGCCCCACTCGATCAAAGTCGACGCCGCCCCCGGGACCTGAAGCGGTGCCACGCGGGCGGGTAAGGCCAGACGCCAGAGGGTCTTCTCGGGCGCTGTCGGCCCTTCAAAGAACGGATGGATCTGTTCTCGTAACGAAGCCCAAAACGCCTGCGCCAACGTGGGATCTACGGCCGCCTGGCCCCGACCAAGCTCTTGCAGCGCGGCATGCACCGCAGCGCGAGCGCCTGACAATCGGATCGATGCGACCCCATCAAACCAGGTCATTGCCGAAATTGGTAGGGGCTGGCCCGACCAGCGATCGAACGCCAGTAAAGCCTCTGCCTGCGTCATGGGTAATTCAAGCGTCGATTCAGCCGCGGGACGAGGTAGGACTTTCAGGGAAACCTCGGTCAACAATCCCAAGGTTCCAAGGGAGCCGGCCATCAATCGCGCCACATCGTAGCCAGCGACATTCTTCATCACCTGCCCGCCAAACGAGAGCGTCAATCCGTTCGAATCTAGCAGACGGACACCCAGGACAAAATCGCGCACGGCACCCGCAGCCATTCGGCGAGGGCCCGAAAGACCTGCCGCCACACACCCGCCGATCGTGGCACCAGGGCCAAAATGTGGTGGCTCAAAGCCGAGCATCTGCCCACGTTCGGCCAGGGCGGCCTCGAGTTCCGAGAGGCTCGTGCCCGCGCGAGCGACCACCACCAGTTCACTGGGCTCGTACGCCACGATCCCCGTCAGTTCACGGGTGGAGATGGGCTGGGGCTCAGAGGGCGAGGGCTCCATTCCGCGATTGCCATAGAAGGCTTTGGTTCCACCGCCTATCGGGGTCAATGTCGTACCGGTCGCACTGGCGGCCAATACCTGCTCGCGCAGACGATTCAAAACGGTCTCGGACATCTCAGAACCGGGGCAAATCAGCAAACGGTAACTGACCGCCATGCACACGCATGCGCCCGTACTCCGCGCAGCGGTGCAAGGTTGGAATCAGCTTTTCTGGGTTGAGCAGGGCCAGTGGGTCGAATGCCTTCTTCACCGCGAGAAAGTAATCCAATTCTTCTCTTGAGAACTGTGAGCACATCTGGTTGATCTTCTCGATGCCGACACCATGTTCGCCCGTGACTGTTCCGCCAACGGCCACGCACAATTCCAGAATTTCGACCCCAAACGCATCGGCGCGCGCCAGCTCATCCCGATCGTTTGCATCAAACAAGATGAGCGGATGGAGGTTGCCGTCGCCCGCGTGAAACACGTTGGCACAGCGCAACTGATAACGCTCTTCCATGACCGCGATCGCATTCAGAACCTCACCCAGGCGTTTGCGTGGGATCGTCCCGTCCATACAATAATAATCCGGCGAAACGCGGCCGGCAGCGGGGAAGGCGTTCTTTCGGCCAGCCCAAAACCTTAGGCGCTCGGACTCATCGCGCGACACTGCAAAGCGCGTCGCACCGGCCTGCTCAAAGACCTGCTGCATGTGGGCGATTTCTTCGGCGACTTCTTCGGGGGTGCCATCGGATTCGCAGAGCAAAATGGCCGCCGCGTCGAGGTCGTATCCCGCCTTAGCAAAGGGCTCGACCATGGCAACGCCCTTGCGATCGATCATTTCCAGGCCCGCGGGAATGATGCCAGCGGAAATCACGGCATTCACCGCATCCCCTGCGGCCTCGACCGTGGCGAATGAGGCCATGATGACTCGGGCCAGCTTGGGCTTGGGCACCAGCCGGACGGTGGCTTCGGTCAACACCCCCAGCATTCCCTCAGAGCCGACGTAAAGCGCAAGCAAATCGAGCCCTGGTGCATCGGGGGTCAGTCCGCCGAGTTCGATGACCTCCCCATCAATTGTCACCACGCGGGCCCGAAGCACGTTATGAACGGTCAAACCATACTTCAAACAATGCACACCGCCCGAGTTCTCGGCAATGTTGCCGCCGATGCTGCAGGCAATCTGCGACGAGGGGTCAGGCGCGTAGTAGAGTCCAAAGGGGGCCGCAGCCTCACTGATGGCGAGATTACGAACGCCGGGCTGTACCGTCGCCGTTCGGGCGATCGGGTCGACCTGGGTAATCCGGTTGAACTTGGCCATCCCCAGCAAAACGCCTTCGGCATGGGGCATGGCCCCACCCGAAAGTCCCGTTCCAGCGCCACGTGCGACGACGGGTACCGCGAGGTCGCGGCAGATCTTCAGGACCTGAATTACGTGCTGTTCGGTCTCGGGCAGGGCGACCACCATGGGTAGCTGGCGGTACATGGATAGCCCGTCGCACTCGTAGGGTCGCGTGTCTTCGTCCCGCCAAAGTACACAGTGAGGCGGCAATGCCGACTGAAGAGCTGCCGCAACCTGAAATTGGCGGCCTGGGTCGACCGGGCGCTGTGGCGCTAGCGGACCGTGTGTCGTTGCTTCCGCCAGAATCATCCAAACCTCGCGAAGGATAAACAATCAAAAAACAAGCCCACTTAGGGTAATCCCGATATCCAAAAGATTGTAATCATTGGGGCTTACGTAGAGACTCACGGATTGTTGACTTTTTTCACGACAAATCGCCTCACAGTCTGGACGGAGACATTATGCAAAACGATTCACGCCGCAAAGTCCTCAAATCAGTGGCCGGCTTCAGCGCCTCCGCTGTCGCCCCTTCCTTCTACGTGAAGAATGCCTGGGCTAACGATTTCCGCAATGACCCGGGCAAGAGTGCAACAGTCAAATTTGGGTTCACCGTACCTCAAACCGGAGCTTACGCTGACGAAGGTGCAGATGAACTTCGGGCCTACGAACTCGCCGTTAAGCATATCAACGGCGAAGGCGATGGCGGCATGCTCAAAACGATGAAACCGCTTGCTCTCAAAGGGAACGGCATCCTCGGCAAGAAAGTCGAGTACGTGACAGGCGACACCCAGACCAAGACCGACGCAGCGCGCGCGCTCGGCAAACGCATGATCGAAAAGGATGGCGTCAC
>RFPW01000280.1 GCA_009925965.1 Betaproteobacteria bacterium | reverse complement strand
ATATCGCTCGCATCCGGAATCGATGACAGCGGCACGTCCATTTGCCACTGATCGAGAAGCGCTTGCTCGAGCCCCTTCAGGTCCCACTGCTCTTCAACACTCTCGGCCGGCACATAGCGACGAAACAAGTCTTCAAAGACGCCCTGGCGGAGCCCTTCGAGCAGGGCGTCGACGTCGGCGGATTCGAGCAACTCGTTACGCTGCTGGTAAATCACCTTGCGCTGTTCGTTGGCAACGTCATCGTATTCGAGGAGCTGCTTGCGGATATCGAAGTTACGAGCCTCGACCTTGCGCTGAGCGCTCTCAATTGAACGCGAGACCAGGCCTGATTCGATGGCCTCGCCTTCGGGCAAGCGCAATCGCTCCATGATGGATTGAAGGCGTTCCCCAGCAAAAATCTTCAGCAGGGGATCATCCATCGACAAGTAAAAACGCGACGATCCGGCATCGCCCTGACGGCCCGAACGTCCGCGGAGTTGATTATCGATACGACGGCTCTCATGGCGCTCGGTCCCGACGATATGCAAACCGCCTGCGGTCAAGACGGCGTCATGGCGGACCTGCCATTCGCTGCGCAGCGCCTGCACCTGTGTCTGTTGTTGCGCCTCAGTCAAGTCAGGATTTTGACGCAGTTGATCGATCGCCTTGTCGATCCCGCCGCCCAACACAATATCGGTCCCTCGACCGGCCATATTGGTCGCAATCGTAATGGCTCCTGGTCGACCCGCTTCGGCCACGATTTCCGCCTCGCGCGCGTGCTGCTTGGCATTGAGAACATTGTGCGGAAGCTTCGCTTTGACCAGCATTTCGGCCAATAGCTCCGAGTTCTCGATGCTGGTCGTACCCACCAATACCGGTTGGCCGCGCTGGTGACAGTCGCGAATATCCTCGAGGATTGCGTTGTATTTTTCTTTCGCGGTGCGGAACACCTGATCCTGACGATCGATCCGAACCATGGGTCGATGGGTTGGAATGACCACGGTCTCCAGGTTATAAATTTCCTGGAATTCATAAGCTTCGGTATCCGCGGTTCCGGTCATCCCGCCGAGCTTGCCGTACATGCGGAAGTAGTTCTGAAAAGTAATCGAAGCCAGCGTTTGGTTTTCGGGCTGGATCCGCGTCCCTTCCTTGGCCTCGACGGCCTGGTGCAACCCGTCGGACCACCGGCGCCCGGTCATCAGGCGGCCGGTGAATTCATCAACAATCACAACCTCGTCGTTCTGCACAACATACTGCTGGTCCCGAAAGAACAGCGTGTGGGCGCGCAGTGCCGCCATGAGGTGATGCATGAGCAAAATGTTCGAGGAGTCGTAGAGCGACGCGCCAGCCGGCAACAAACCATTCTCGGACAGGATGCGCTCGGCCTTCTCATGGCCGGCCTCGGAGATATGAACCTGATGCGCCTTGCGATCGACCCAGTAATCCCCCTCGGGCTCGGGCTCGTCGGTACGAGGTTCGGTCGCCATCGGGGACAGCAACGGCGGCACCGCGTTCATGCGCTGGTAAAGCTCAGTATGGTCATCGGCCTGACCGCTGATGATGAGCGGCGTGCGCGCTTCGTCGATCAGGATCGAGTCGACCTCGTCAACAATCGCGAAATGAAGGCCGCGCTGCACCCGGTCAACCAGGCCATAGACCATATTGTCGCGCAGGTAATCGAAGCCAAATTCGTTATTGGTGCCGTAGGTAATGTCACAGGCATAGGCCTGCTGCTTTTCGCCGTGCGGCATTTGCGACAGGTTGACCCCGTAGGAGAGTCCAAGAAACCCATAAACGCGGCCCATCCACTGGGCATCGCGAGCGGCCAGATAGTCATTGACCGTCACCACATGAACGCCACGCCCGGCCAGCGCATTGAGATACGCGGGCAATGTCGCCATCAGTGTCTTGCCCTCGCCCGTACGCATTTCGGCGATCCGCCCCGAATGCAGGGTCATGCCGCCGATCAGCTGGACATCAAAGTGGCGCATCCCAAGCACACGCTTGGATGCCTCCCGGCACGTCGCAAAGGCCTCGGGCAAGAGCGCGTCGAGCGACTCGCCGTTGGCGACACGCTGGCGAAAATCCGCCGTGCGCGCAGCGAGTGCTTGATCATCGAGGGGTTGTAACTGCGCTTCGAGCGCATTAACCCGCTCAACAACGCGGCGAGAGTCACGCAGCAACCGGTCGTTGCGGCTGCCAAAGAATCGAGTCAGGAACTTCTGGAGCATCCGAAGAATGTAGCATGTTGGATTAGGGCACCATTGTCCCCTCTTTTGGCGAAGCCCGCCGTGCGCCCCCTACATTCTCACCTTCAATCGGACGAGCAATCACGTTCCAATCCCGCCCATCCGACGCTCGAAGCACGCCACCGTCTGCGCTGCAATGGTTGGGCGAAGACGACGCATTCCAGCGCCTCCAGCACGATGCGCGGCGCCTGATGGCGCTGCAGGCCACGCTGGCAAAGGTCACCGGTGTGCTGGACGTACGCGCGGTGCGTCTCGATGGCACGACATTGTGCGTCACGGTCACCGGACCCTCCATGGCAGCCCGACTGCGCCAGATCGAACCACTGGCCATCGCGACTCTGCGTCAACAGGGCTGGGCGGTTGAGAAGCTACGCTCGCGCAG
>RFPW01000279.1 GCA_009925965.1 Betaproteobacteria bacterium | reverse complement strand
CGTACACAAACCTACCGTTAACATGCGCTGGATGCCGTAGCGGGTGGCCAGCCAGCCACCGATCAGGTTTGCCACCACGCCCATCGCCTCGTACAGCAGGAACAGGAAGGCCAGCGTGAATGGCGAATAGCCCAACCGGTAGAAGTGCAGCAGCACCAACATGCGCAGCGCGCCGTCGGTGAGCGTGAAGCCCCAGTAGGCGGCCGTGACGATGGCGTAGTTGCGGGCGCCGTTCGAACGTTCGGCGCCGGGCGAGCCCGACGGGGGCGTGATGGCAGGCATGGCGGTTTAGAGACCGAGGCCGTCCATGTGGCAAGCCAAATCCACCATGCGGCAGGCGTAGCCCATCTCGTTGTCGTACCAAGCGTAGACCTTGAGCATCGTGCCGTCGGTGACCATGGTGGACAGTGCATCGACAATCGAGGAGCGGGTGTCGCGGGCGTAGTCGGCGCTGACGAGGGGGCGCTCCTCATAACCCAGGATGCCGGCGAGGGGGCCCTTGGCGGCCTGGGCGAACAAGTGATTCACTTCCTCGGCGGTGGTCTCGCGCTTCAGTTCGAACACACAATCGGTCAGCGACGCGTTCAGCACTGGCGCGCGCACGGCGTGCCCATTGAGCTTGCCTTTGAGTTCTGGGTAGATTAAGGCGATCGCGGTGGCGCTACCGGTGGTTGTCGGCGCTAGGCTGAGCATCGCGCTGCGCGCGCGACGCAGGTCCTTGTGTGGCGCATCGACCATCAAATTGGTGTTGGTCGGGTCGTGGATGGTGGTGATCTGGCCGTGGCGGATGCCGAGGGCTTCGTGCACGACCTTGACCACGGGGGCCAGGCAGTTTGTGGTGCACGATGCTGCAGTGACGATGCGGTGTTGGGTCGGATCGTACAAATGGTGGTTGACCCCGACGACGATGTTCAACACGTTCCCGACCTTCACAGGCGCAGCGACGATGACGCGCTTGGCGCCACGGTCAAGGTGGCCTTGAATGGTTTCCGGGCTCAGGAACTTACCGGTGCATTCGAGGACCACCTCGACGCCGAGGTCGCCCCAAGGGATGTCAGCCGCGGCGGCGTGCGACGAAAAAGCCAACTCGCGGTCGCCTATGCGTATGGCGCTGTCATCGGCTGCAGAGATTTCAGCGCGCCACCGGCCTTGGACGCTGTCGAAGGCGAGGAGATGGGCGGTCGCCAGCGCGCCACCTTTGAGTTCATTCAGGTGGACTACGTTGAGCCGGTTGCCGGCGCGGGGGTCGTCTGACGGCCGTTCAGCGGCACCCATCGCAGCGCGCAGCGCGAGACGGCCGATGCGGCCCATTCCATTAATGCCAACTCTCATCTCGATCCTAGTGCAGTTATCAATTCAGGCCTGCCTGTCGACAATTCCATTATTATCGAATGATAAGACCGATGTGTGACTTGGCTGTGACGGACTTGTGGGCAACAACTTCGATCAGCCGGAACGTATGCCCCCCCAGTCGGACATGGAGCCTTTCGGCCCAGACCCCTAAAAAGGATACTGTCGTGGCTGGGTCTGCACGGTGACCCAGCGCAATTCGGTGAATTCGTGGATACCGGCTTTGCCGCCAAAGCGCCCCAGACCCGAGCCCTTGACGCCGCCGAAGGGCATTTGGGCCTCGTCGTGCACCGTTGGGCCGTTGACATGGCAGATACCGCTGTCGATCTTGCGTGCTACGTTGTAAGCGCGTGCGATGTCACGTCCGAACACGGCGGCGCTCAGCCCGTATTCGTTGTCATTGGCGCAAGCCACCGCTTCCTGCACGCCATTGACCCGCACGATGGCCTTGACCGGGCCGAAGGTCTCTTCTGAGTAGATCCGCATCGCGGGAGTTACATGGTCGAGCACAGTCGCTGGCATGAGGGTGCTATCGACCTTGCCGCCGCAAATCAGCTTGGCGCCCTTGGCGAGGGCGTCGTCTATGAGCGAGTTGCAGTGCTCGACGGTGCCCATGCCAATCACGCTGCCCAAGACCACTGGGTCAGGCTTGCGCGGGTTGCCCAAGGGCAGGCGTTTGGCTTTGTCGACGAATTTTCGGACGAATTCGTCGGCGATTTTCTGATCGACGATCAAGCGCTCGGTACTCATGCAGATCTGCCCGCTGTTGGCAAAGCAGGCAAATGCGGCCGCGTTGACAGCATCGTCCAGATCGGCGTCGTCGAGCACAATCATGGGTGCCTTGCCCCCAAGTTCAAGTACCGCCGGCTTGAGATATTTCGCGCAAGTCATCGCGATCAGGCGCCCGACCCGCGTGCTACCCGTAAAGTTGACCCGCCGCACTGCAGGGTGGGCGACCATGGCCTCGACCACGGCGCCGGCGTCGGCCGGGGCGTTGGTGATGTAGTTGAGCACCCCTGGCGGGAAGCCAGCGTCCTGGAAGGCCTCGACAATGAGGTGGTGGGTGCGGGGGCAGTTTTCGCTGCCCTTGAAAACGACGGTGTTCCCGCAGGCCAGGGGGGTGGCGATGGCTCGCACGCCCAGGATGATCGGGGCGTTCCAAGGTGCAATACCCAGTACGACGCCTGCCGGTTGACGGATGCCCATGGCCAGGCTGCCGGGCACGTCCGAGGGAATCACCTCGCCAGTTATCTGGGTGGT
>RFPW01000278.1 GCA_009925965.1 Betaproteobacteria bacterium | reverse complement strand
GTCGTTGATCCAAGAACCATGGCCGAGCTGATTCACCTGCTGGTCGAATTTGCGGCAGTCACGGGGCTCGACCGCCTGTGGCAGCGCCGTGGCGAAGAACTGGTCGTCACCTGTGTGGTACTCCTGGTTGCGGCGGTGTTGCAACGGCTTGCGCAGCGGCGGGCGCAAGGGTTCGATGACCATGATCTCGGCCGGGCCTTTGCAGTTCGGGCCCGCAACGCGGTGGTGGCAGGTGTGGCCCTGATCCTTCTCCTCGCATGGGGCAGTGATCTGAAGAGTCTCGCCGTCTCGGTCGCTGCGCTGGGCGCGGCAGCGGTGCTGGCGATGCGCGAGGTAATTGTGTGTGCCCTGGGCGGTGTCTACAGGGTATTGACCTCGGCCTATCAAGTTGGCGACATCATTGAGGTAACGGTCGGGAGCGAATTGGTGGGCGAGGTGGTCGATATTGATCTGATGCATACCGAACTGATCGAACGGACCCCGGCAGGTCATGCCACCACGACTCGTTTGCGCTTTCCCAATTCGGTTCTGCTGACCTCTGCCGTGCGCAAGCAGGGACGCACCGGCGAATTGGGCGTGCGTACCTTGCGCGTCCCGGTGACGCCCGACGCAATGGATTTGGGTCGTGCCGAGGCCGCTTTAATGGCGGCTGCGTCGGATGTTTGCGCGCCATTTGCTGACGAGGCTGAACGACACCTGGCCCGGCGCCGGCAAGTCGAGCTCGTCGGCTTGCCCTCACATAGGCTGCGCGTGGCGTTGGTGGCCGAAAAGCCCAATGAGGTCGCGCTCGTGTTGCGTTATCCCTGCCCCGCCGGGCAGCATGTGGCACTGGAGCGCGAGATCTTGCTCGGTTATTACAGGGGCCTTCGTCCTGAGGCAATGCAAGCGGTGGCGTCGAGTGCACCACCGGCAACTTCGAATCCGCACTAAAAGAGGTTTTTGCGATGTCTATCAAGTCAGACCGCTGGATCCGGCAAACCGCTCTGGAGAAGGGCATGATCGAGCCGTTCGAACCAGGGCAGATTCGTCATACGGCCGGGGGCGATCGTATCGTTTCGTTCGGGACATCAAGCTACGGATACGACGTCCGGTGCGCCAACGAATTCAAGGTCTTCACCAATGTTTACAGCACGGTGGTTGATCCAAAGGCGTTCGATGACCGCAGCTTTATCGATATGGTGGGCGATGTATGCATTATTCCGCCCAACTCCTTCGCGTTGGCTCGGACGGTGGAGTGGTTTCGGGTGCCGCGCGATGTGCTGGTCATCTGTCTGGGCAAGAGCACCTATGCCCGCTGCGGAATCATCGTGAACGTGACGCCCCTGGAGCCCGAGTGGGAAGGCCATGTGACGCTTGAATTTTCGAATACGACGCCTCTCCCGGCGAAGATTTATGCGGGGGAGGGTTGCGCGCAGATGTTGTTCTTCCAGGGCGACGAGGTTTGCGAAACGTCCTACAAGGACCGCGGCGGAAAATATCAGGGGCAGAGCGGAGTGACTTTGCCGAAGACGTAAAAAACCCCTCAAGCCGCGAGGGCTAGAGGGGTTTGGGCGGGTCGACGCTCAATGCGTCGGGCGCATCCGGCGGACTTTAGACGGCAGTTGCTTTTTTGGCGGCTGCAGCGCTGGCCTTCGTCAGCGACTCGACGCCCTGGCTCGCGGCGGCGGCAAACTTGTTGCTGGCGTTCACAGCCTGATCAACCGACTGGCTAGCCACTTGCATCGCGCTGCGGGCGGCAGCAAACAGTTGCTCGCTGCCGACAGGTGCATTGCGTGAGGCCGTGTCGAGGGCGTCAGTCATCGTCTTTTGTGCGGCTTTGACCTGATGCTGAACCGAACCCGTGATGGCGTTGCTGGTCTCAGAAGCGATCGAATAGGCCTGCTTCGCGTAGGTCGCTGCGCGCTCGCTAGCGGGGGCGGCCATTGTCTTGGAGATATTCATCAGAGCCGCTGGGTCTTTGGCGCCCATAGTGGCTTTCGCGAATTCGCCCTGGTGATCGAGGGTTTCGCGCACGAGTTGCATGTTGAGTGCGGTCAGGCGCTCGATACCTTCGATTGCTTTGCCAGCGATTTCAAGGGAGGCCTCGAGCGCAGCGCGCTGAGCAGCCATGATGTTTTCCATGCCGGGGATTGTGGGTGTTGCCATGATGTGTTGCACTTCCTGTGGGATAGTAAGTTTGAGATTAAAAGCGGGAAAAGAACTCGGGAGAAATATTTGAGCAAAACGCAGAACAACGCTTGGTTGCGGTTTACGCTGCACTGCAACATCGCAATGATACAAGAGGTTTGTGGGCGCCTGCAATTATTTTGTTGCGTCGCAACAATTTTGGCCTTCGGAATGTTCCTTGGGCTGGTCGGGGAGGGCGTCGCCGCATCGTCGCTTCCGGGAAATGTGGCCTGGATCCCGGCGGCACAGGACGCCGATATCGATCGGGCCTTCGCACAGGCCCGCCGCGACCGCAAACCTGTCCTTCTGTATTGGGGGGCAACCTGGTGCCCGCCTTGCAATCAACTCAAGGCCACCTTGTTCAACCAACAGGAGTTTGCTCTCCTCGCGCAGTCATTTGTCGCGGTTCAGGTGGACGGGGATTTGCCAGGTGCGCAAAAGTTGG
>RFPW01000277.1 GCA_009925965.1 Betaproteobacteria bacterium | reverse complement strand
TGACGCCATGGATACCCTTCGAATGGATCGTGGCGCTTCGTTTTTTGCGTCAAGGTCAGTTACAAACCCTGTTCATTCTGGCGGGAGTCGCAATCGGGGTTGGCGTCATCGTCTTCATGTCGGCGATCCTTGCCGGGCTTCAAGCGAACTTTATACGCCGGGTACTGTCGGCCCAGGCCCACATTCAAATCTTGCCGCACCCAGCGATTTCAAGACCACAAACATCGACGCACATCACTGCAAATCAGACCGAACTGGTCGAGGCAGTCATTCAACCCCCAGCCCAGCGGACGCAGCACATCGATCAATGGCAGACCATTGTGAGCCAGCTCCGAAGTCTGCCCGGAATTGCCGTGATCTCACCGGTCGCGTCGGGTCCTGCGCTCGCGATTAGGGGAAACTCCAGTCGCGGGGTTAGCGTTATCGGCATCGACCCCTCACTGCACTACGCGATTGTCCATCTGGATGAAAAGATACTGCGCGGCCGCTCCGCGCTGACCGGAACCGAGATTTTAATTGGCACCGATCTGGCCTCCGATTTTGGCGTCGACGTGGGCGACAAACTACGCATAAGCGCCGCCAACGGTGCCAGTTCGATCCTCAACGTATCTGGAATTTTCGACTTAGGTAACCGCGGTGCAAATAAGCAATCCGTCTTTGTAACCCTAAAAAGTGCCCAGACTCTTCTCGCACTCCCAGGGGCGGTGACTTCACTCGAAGTGACGGTTACCGATGTCTATGCCGCAGAGACCATCGCTCAGCGAATCGCGCAGCTGACGGGCGTCGAAGCCGATAGCTGGATCAAGAACAGCGCGCAGTTTTTTGCCGCGATCAGCGCACAGTCCACTGCAAATACCGCGATCCGATTCTTCGTCGGATTGTCGGTCGCGCTCGGAATCACTAGCGTCCTCGTTGTATCAGTCGTGCAGCGCTCTCGGGAAATCGGAATCCTGCGAGCCATGGGGGTTTCGCAAGGCCAGATTTTGCGGGTCTTCCTGCTGCAAGGTGGGCTTCTCGGGCTGGGAGGGTCGATGATCGGTTGTCTCATCGGAATCAGCGCTCTTCTGCTCTGGCAACACCTGATGCGTAACCCGGACGGCACAGCCATGATTCCCATCGTCCTCAACGCCATGCTCTTTATCGTCACGTTCGGATTGGCCAGCATCACCGGCCTCGGCGCAGCCGTTGCCCCAGCACTTCGTGCAGCAAGGCTCGACCCGGTCGCCGCTATTCGTGCCTGAGTCGCAAATTACCGCCGCGACGGTTATCAAACTTTGCGGGATCTGCAAGGCGTACAACATCGGTACGCCGATCGAAACCGAGGTTCTGCATCAGATCGAGCTCACCTTGCCAAAGGGCAGTTTCTGCGCCGTGATGGGTCCCTCTGGCTCCGGAAAAAGTACCCTGCTCAACATCATCGGATTACTCGACCGACCTAGCGCCGGAACGCTCGAAGTCTGCGGTCAAGAAACCACCCAGCTTAAAGACCGCGCGCTCACCCAGCTGCGAGGACACAAGATTGGTTTTGTCTTTCAGTATCACCACCTAATTAGCGCATTTACAGCGCTCGAAAACGTGATGATGCCGATGCTCGGTGCGGGCGTCTTTCCGACATCAGCGATGCGAGAGCGAGCGGAGTTGCTGCTCGCCCAGGTAGAACTAACACCCTGGCAGGATCATTTGGCGGACCATCTCAGCGGTGGTCAACAACAACGCGTCGCGATCGCGCGCGCCCTGGCGATGAACCCCGCACTGCTCCTAGCGGACGAACCAACGGGCAACCTTGACAGCCGCAGCGCCGATTCCGTCTTTGACTTGCTGACTCAATTCAACCAAGAACAAGGCACGACAGTACTATTCGTGACCCATAACGCAGCGCTGGCAAAACGTTGCAAAGATCTGATCGAAGTTGTCGACGGCCATATCGTGTCCTCAGGCGACCGTCCTAGTTAATATAAGCTGAGTATCCAATTACCGGCGGCAGGTCAGCCCGAACCACAAGCCAATCGTTGAAAACCAACATGCACCACACCCGCATTACCCCAACACTTTGCCACCGTGCTCGACCTACCCGAAGTGCCCTACATGCGAGCCTGTCGCTGATGCTGTCAGCCGGACTTTTGCTCGGTCTGGTTCCCGCCCAGAGCGACGCCCAAACCAACACCACGCCTGCGCCGTTGGCTTACCCGAACAAACCCATCAAAGCCATCGTGCCGTTTGCAGCGGGTAGTGCCACCGATCAGATTGGCCGGGCATTTGCCCAGAAAATGTCCGAATCCCTCGGCCAGCCGATCGTCGTCGAGAACAAGCCTGGGGCGAATGGCATGTTGGGTGCCGATGCTGCAGCCAAGGCAGCACCCGACGGCTACACCCTGATGATCGGCACCAACAGCACCAATGCGGCTCTGAAGAGCCTGATGAAAAAGCTTCCGTACGACCAGGACACCGCCTTTGCCCCAGTGGCCTTTCTGGGCCAGGTACCCCTCATCGTGGGCGTTAACAATGACGTCCCGGCCAAGACCTTGCCTGAGCTCATCGCACTGGCAAAAGCCAAACCCGATCAGCTCAATTTTGCCAGTGCCAGCGCGTCACAGCGCGTGTCGAGTGAGATG
>RFPW01000276.1 GCA_009925965.1 Betaproteobacteria bacterium | reverse complement strand
GGTCACTGGTCCTCGGCATGCCCCGCGCCGCTTCGCTACCCCCGTCGAAACCAGGTCGGCCCCAGAGAAATTGAATTCTACGCCCACGGGGCGCGTAGGGCCAGCGCTAATCTGCCTGAGATCTGAGGTTTGAAGTCCGTTGGTCGGAAAGTTTCGGGTGTGAAGTCCATGAAGCCGCGTACAGTCCCGCTCATGATGCGAATGCTCCCTTTGCTTTGCCTGCTGTGGTTCAGCGCACCGGTTGTGGCTTTCGATGACCCGCATCGACCGGACGACTCGGCTGCACAAGAGTCTCGGGAGGAAAAGTCAGGGCCTTGGAAGCTCACGGCGGGGCACTATGTATTGCGCGGTGCACCGGACGGGACGGACTTGAATCTGCGTTGGCGCCAAGGCGACTTGACCGGTTGGGTTGGCGCGTGGGTCGAACCCGGCGCCGGTGGTGAGCCTGCTCAAGGCACGGTGCGCCAGGGCCGGGCGGGCTTTGAGCGCGCGTTCCGACCCTTTGAATCATCGGATGTATTGAGCGGTTGGGGCGTTTCACTGCAGCCATCGTTGCAACTGGCGAGTGCGGGTTTTGTTGGGGGCAGTCTGACCTTGGAGGCGGGCGAACCATGGTTTGGTTCTGTGGGGATCGGTCGTACGAATGGCAAACCGTACGTGAATCTGAATTTCGATCCCAACGATGCGATTTCGGTGGCCACCGGGCACCGCGATCCGGACGGGACAACCTATTACATCTTGTTAGTGGCCGATGATCGTTTGGGCACGGGCCAACGGCACCTGCATCTGGTCGCGCGCTGGCCCATCCAGGGTGGTGGGCGCTTAACGCTGGACCTACTCGCTAAGCGAGGAACAGGCGAGGATTTTCAGGGGACACCCCAGTTCATTCGATCGGGCGGCATGGCACTGGGTTATGACGCGCCCGGCTGGTTCGCGCATTTGGCTCGCGATCAACGGCAGAATTTTGGACCTAATGATGCGTGGCGCTTCTCGATCGGAAGCCGATTCTGATGTTCGGGTCGCCCACGGCGCGCGAGGCGCTGCAGCAACTCACGATTTTGCGATGGCTGGCGGTTGGCGGCCAGTCCCTGGCCATTCTCGGCGGCGCTTTTTTGCTCGATCTTTCGATCCCGATATCGCTCCTGTTGCTTGGCCCGACGGTGCTGGCGATTTTCAATATTGGGGTTCACGCGCGCTTAAAGCGATATCCGGGGCCTGCAAAACCCGCCGAGGTCTTGCTCAATCTGGTCGTTGATGTCGGTGTTTTGACGACGCTACTGGCATTGACTGGCGGGCCTTCGAACCCGTTTTTTTCGCTTCATCTCGTACCTGTCGCGCTGGCTGCCGTCGCTTTGCCTCTGAGATGGGTTATCGGTGCTGTGGTCGTGACCTTGTGCGGTGCCAGTTCTGCGGTGTTGTTTCATCGACCTCTGCCATCGGAGCTCCTCGATATTGATTCGTCGGTTTATCGTCTGGCGGTTTGGTGTTCGTTTGCGCTGTGTCTTGCGCTGCTTTCGGTGTTGCTGGTGCAGTTGGCGACACGCAGTCGTCAGCAGGCAGAACTGCTTCAGCAGATGCGGGAGCGTTCGATTCGAAATGAATCGGTCGTAGCGCTGGCTAGTCAGGCGGCCAGTGTCGCTCACGAACTCAACACGCCGCTAAGCACGGTCGCTAATCTGCTGGCGGATTTACGCCGGGACTTTGATACCGACCCTGAATTGGGCGCCGACCTGCGCCTGATGCAGTCGCAGATGGCGTTATGTCGCGATTACATTCGGGAGATGGTGGAGTTTTCTAGGGCCGATGCGGTTGCGAGGCCTCAACCGACTGCCCAAGTCGTAGATACGGCGGTTAAACAATTTCGCTTGTTGCACCCGGAGGTGGATTTGGCCGTGCGAGGGGTGGGTCTGGACGCCGGCGCGGTCCTGGTCGATCGTAGTGTGGTGCATTTGCTCGTCGGTTTGCTGAATAACGCGGCCGATGCATCCCGCCAATCGGGCGCTCGCCGGGTTGAACTTGATTGGGGCCCAGGGGGGCGCGGGGCTCATTTTCGGATTCGGGACTTCGGGCCTGGGCTGTCGCCTGCGCACCGTGAATTGGCAGCAGCGTATGGTTTTTCAAGCAAACCGCAAGGGCTGGGCCTCGGTTTGGCGCTTGGCCATATGACGGCAGAGCGCTTTGATGGCGCGCTTTCCCTGCGCGAGGCCGAGGGTCCCGGTACGATAGCGAGCCTGGAGCTGCCTTTTGTGCGACACGCCATTGATGACCGAACGGGGAGCGCGACCTAAAAATGCCACAGTTGATCTCATGATGAAGCTTCCCGTCGGGCCGTCTGCGTCGGAAGCGTCTCTGGTATCTGGAGAATCGTCGACTGGTCAGAGATTTTTGTTGGTCGATGACGATGACGTGTTTTCGTCGGTCATGGCCCGGTCTCTGACCCGGCGTGGCCACACGGCCGAGGTCGCTGCGGACGGCGCGCAAGCTCAGGTCATGCTGCGCGGCGCTGTATTCGATATCGCTGTGGTCGACCTCAAACTCGAAAACGAAAGCGGATTGAATCTCATCCCAATCCTGAAAACGCTGAGCCCCGCTTTGCGCATCCTCATGCTGACCGGGTACGCCAGCATTGCGACGGCCGTTGAGGCAGTCAAAC
>RFPW01000275.1 GCA_009925965.1 Betaproteobacteria bacterium | reverse complement strand
ATGGCAAGGATTGCTCAAGGTCTGCCGGTCCGTTTTGATGCGGCGGGTTCAATTGTCCTCAATGGTCAAGACGTGTCGACCGCAATTCGCCACGAGTCGATTGGAGAGGGTGCTTCCAGAGTCGCCGCATTGCCTGCCGTTCGGGCCGCGTTGCTGGAGCGCCAGCGCGCGTTCCGAATCGCGCCAGGCTTGGTCGCGGACGGCCGCGATATGGGGACGGTGGTCTTCCCCGACGCCGAAGCCAAGATCTTTTTGCAGGCTAGTCCCCACGAACGGGCGAAACGTCGGGTCAAGCAGTTGATCGACAAAGGGTTTTCTGCTAACTTCGACGACCTTTTGCAAGATTTACAGACGCGCGACGCACGCGACTCACAACGTGCGGTCTCGCCGACCATTCCTGCGGAAGACGCGCATGTTCTTGACTCCACCGGCTTGACGGTTGACGAAACCGTCGGCGCCATCCGGGCGTTCTTGGACGAGACGGGTTTTCCCCGGCGCGCGATTTGACCGTTTTTTAAGACTGTTTGAACGTTGACTCCAGAGGTTCGCCGTCTCGCGGCGGACATTTTTCGTAACTCCGCCCTTACTTCAAATTTTGGGCGTGCGCCCCCCGGCCCCGCGCGGACAAGAGCTGCCAGGCCATAAGGAAACCACCTAACCATGTCCACTGAAACCCAGACCGCCGCTCCCGTGATCGAGAGCTTTGCTCAGATGTTTGAAGAATCGCTGAATCTGCATGTCATGCGGACTGGCGAAGTCATCACGGCCGAGGTCGTTCGAATTGACCACAACTTCGTGGTCGTGAATGCCGGACTGAAGTCCGAGAGCTTCATTCCGATTGAAGAATTCCACGATGACCGTGGCCAGCTCGAAGTCTCCGCAGGAGATTTCGTGTCGGTCGCCATCGAAGCGCTTGAAGATGGCCGCGGCGAAACCCGCCTCTCGCGTGATCGGGCGAAGCGCCTCACGGCGTGGTTGGCCCTCGAGCAGGCGTTGGACCGCGGGGAGCTCGTCACCGGCACCGTGACCGGCAAGGTCAAGGGCGGCCTCACCGTGATGACCAACGGCATCCGCGCCTTCCTGCCTGGTTCGCTCATCGACACGCGTCCGGTCAAGGACACCACGCCCTACGAGGGCAAGACCATGGAGTTCAAGGTCATCAAGCTCGACCGCAAGCGCAACAACGTGGTTGTTTCGCGGCGTGCCGTGGTTGAACTGGCCCAGGGCGAAGAGCGTGCGAAGCTGCTCGAAACCTTGCGCGAGGGCTCCATCATTACAGGCACGGTCAAGAACATCACTGAGTACGGCGCATTTATCGATCTGGGTGGAATCGACGGACTCTTGCACATTACCGACATGGCGTGGCGTCGCGTTCGCCACCCTTCCGAAGTGTTGGCAGTCGGTCAGGAAGTTACCGCCAAAGTGCTTCGGTTTGATCAGGAAAAGAACCGTGTGTCGCTGGGCGTCAAGCAACTGGGCGACGACCCTTGGACCGGGATTGCACGACGTTACCCGCAGGGTACTCGCATGTTCGGCAAGGTCACCAACATCACCGATTACGGTTCGTTTGTGGAGATCGAACCGGGCATCGAGGGCTTGGTACACGTGTCCGAAATGGACTGGACCAACAAGAACGTCAACCCTGCCAAAGTTGTTGCTCTGGGCGAAGAGACCGAGGTGATGATTCTCGAGATCGACGAAGAGCGTCGGCGTATTTCGCTCGGGATGAAACAGTGCCGTCCCAACCCCTGGCAGGAATTTGCCGACGCCTTCAACAAGGGCGATAAGGTCAAGGGCACGATCAAGTCGATCACGGACTTTGGCGTCTTCATTGGTCTCAATGGCGCGATTGATGGTCTGGTGCATCTCACCGACCTGTCCTGGACCAAGGCCGGCGAGGAGGCCGTTCGCGATTACAAGAAGGGCGACGAGGTCGAGGCAGTTGTCCTGGCCATTGATACCGAGCGCGAGCGCATTTCACTCGGCATCAAGCAGATGGCGGGTGATCCGTTTGGGGAATACGCCGGTCAGCATGAGAAGGGCGCAATGGTGCGCGGCACCGTCAAGACCGTGGACGCTCGTGGCGCCGTGGTTGATCTGGGCGATGAGACCGAAGGGTATCTGCGGGCCAGCGAAATTTCGCGTGACCGCGTCGAAGATGCGCGTGCGCACTTCAACGAGGGCGATACCGTTGAGGCCATGATCATCAACGTTGACCGCAAGAATCGGTCGATCCAGTTGTCGATCAAGGCCAAAGACAACGTCGAGACTGCTGACGCGATGGAACGAATCAGCGCCGAAAGCGGAGCGACGACGGGGATGTCCAATTTGGGCGCTTTGTTGCGCGCCAAACTGGACGGACAACGCGACGAGCGCTGAGGCCTGCGGGGCTTCTTCACCTGCCCGTGACCAAAAGCGAACTGATCACCCGGCTCGCCGTGCGCTATCCGCAACTCGTCGTCAAGGACGCCGAGTTTGCGGTGCGGACCATTCTCGAGGCGATGGCGAGCACGCTGGCCGATGGGCATCGAATCGAGATTCGGGGGTTCGGCAGTTTCGCGCTGTCGCATCGCCCCCCACGGCTCGGCCGTAATCCCAAGTCGGGTGAACAGGTGCAGGTGCCGCAAAAGCGGGTGCCCCATTTCAAACCGGGAAAGGAGCTCCG
>RFPW01000274.1 GCA_009925965.1 Betaproteobacteria bacterium | reverse complement strand
CCCACCAGTGCGGCGTCGACTCGCGCGGGAACAAGCGAATGCAGGGCAGAACCGTAGGCCGTCGGCAGTTCGGTCGTATCGATAATGTCCTTCAAACCGATCGGCAGCCCACCCAGGAAGGCGGTGTCCGAACCTGCAGACGAACTTGCAGCCGAACCTGCAGCCCTGACTGCGGCGTGCTCGTCGATCAAACTGGTAAACGCAAGAACCTTCGGGTCGTGCAACGCGACCGCAGCCAGGGTTTGACGCATCAACTCCGCGGCCGTGACCTCACCCCGACGGATTGCGGCAAGCGCTTCGAGTGCCGTGGTCTGCAACCAAATTGAACTCATGACTGCAATTCCCTGGGGCGAGCCGTTGAAAAATTCGAATGACGCACCAGTGCCTGTAAAGCCGTTCGAACAATGGAATCCGCGTCGACTTCGAAGTACTTGCGTAGCTGCTGACGGGTATCGCTGCGGCCAAAACCATCGGTACCCAACGTGATCATCCGTGCATCCAGATATTCCGCGATCAGTTGCGGCCAGGCGCGCACATAGTCGCTCGCGGCAATGATCGGCAAATCGCCCGACAGCAAGGTGGCCACATGACTCGCGCGCGGCAGGTCGAGCGGTTCGCTCTGATCAAGTCGTTGCAATGCGCAGGCCTCACGGGCCAACTCGCTATAGCTGGTGGCACTGAAAACTTCGCAGGTGATGCCATGCTGGTCAGCAAGCTGATGCGCGGCTATCAGCACTTCGCGCAGGATCGCCCCCGAGCCAAGCAGTCGAATGGTCCGAGGGTCTTGGATTGGATCTTGGGTCGGATCTTGGATCGGGTCTTGGATCGGATCTTTGAAGGACTCTCGTTTGGGCTCGGCCAGCCCAGTCGGCGCAATCACCTGCAACCGATACAAACCCTTTAACAAGTCGGCATGGGCGCTTTCGGGCAGGCTGGGCATCGCATAATTTTCATTCATCAGCGTGAGGTAATGGAATTCATCCTGCTGCTCGACCAGCATTCTCTTCATGCCATATTCAAGAATGACAGCCACCTCGCCCGCGTGGGCCGGATCCCAGGCCCGGCAATTCGGGATCGTGCTGGCGACCACCAGACTCGAGCCATCCTGATGCTGTAATCCCTCACCGCCCAGCGTCGTTCGGCCGGCGGTTGCCCCAAACAAAAAGCCCCGCGAGCGCTGATCGGCGGCAGCCCAAATGAGATCACCCACGCGCTGAAACCCAAACATCGAGTAGTAGATGTAGACCGGTAGCATCGGCAGACCATGCACGCTGTAGCTCGTGGCCGCCGCAATCCAGGAACTGAGCGCGCCCGCCTCATTAATCCCTTCTTCGAGCAACTGCCCGTCGGGGATTTCGCGGTAGTACAACATCGTGTCACGGTCTTCGGGTTCGTATTGCTGCCCCTCAGGCGTGTAAATACCGACCTGACGAAACAGGCTCGCCATCCCGAACGTACGCGCCTCGTCCGCCACAATCGGCACGATTCGAGGGCCCAATGCCGGGTCTTTGAGCAAATTCCCGAGCATCCGAACCGCTGCCATCGTGGTGCTCATTTCGCGGCCATCGGCCTTCAACGCGAACTCCCCCCAGGCCGAGATCGGTGGCACTGGAACCACCGGCGCGCTTGGATTGCGCAGTGGCAAAAATCCACCGAGCGCCGTGCGCCGGCCCTGCATATACCGAAGTTCAGCACTATCCTCAGCGGGCTTATAAAAGCGCAGGCTCGCGACATCTTCGTCGCTCAAGGGCAAGGCGAAACGGTCACGGAATGCCAACAGCGCACTGACATCTAGCTTCTTGGCCTGATGGGCCGTCATGCGGCTTTCACCAGCCCCGCCCATGCCATAGCCCTTCTTTGTTTTAGCAAGAATGACCGTCGGGCGTCCGGAATGCATCCGCGACTCAGCGAACGCCGCATATAACTTGCGGAAATCATGGCCCCCGCGCTTGAGCCCATCAATCTCGGCCTCACTCATGTGCGCCACAAGCTTCTGGACTTCGGGATCCTGCCGAAAGAAATGCTCAATGTTGTAAGCACCATCGTTTGCCCCGAGCGTCTGGTACTGCCCATCGACCGTGCGGCTCAGTGCGCGCAGTAGCACATGTTCGGTATCGCGGGCAAACAGTGCGTCCCACTCACTACCCCACAGGACCTTGATGACTTTCCAGCCCGCACCGTTAAATAGGGATTCCAGTTCCTGAATGATTTGCCCATTGCCGCGCACCGGGCCATCGAGGCGTTGCAGATTGCAGTTGATGATGAAGGTCAGGTTATCGAGCTTTTCGCGAGCGGCGAGCGTGAGCCCCGCGATGGACTCCGGCTCGTCCATTTCGCCATCACCAAAGACGCCCCAGACGTGACGCTCCGACGCGCTCTTCGCCAAAAGGCCGCGTGCTTGCAGGTAGCGGATAAAGCGGGCCTGATAGACCGCATTCAACGGCCCCAGACCCATCGATCCGGTCGGGAACTGCCAGAAAGTTGGCATCAGCCACGGATGCGGATACGAACAAAGCCCGTCGCCATCCACCTCCTGCCGGTAGTTGGCCAATTGCTGCTCGGTCAGGCGCCCTTCCAGGAACGCCCTCGAATAAACACCAGGCGCCGAGTGCGGCTGAAAGTAGACGAGGTCACTGCTCTGTCCATCGGCGCTGGCCCGAAAGAAGTGG
>RFPW01000273.1 GCA_009925965.1 Betaproteobacteria bacterium | reverse complement strand
AGTTGCGCCTGATCTACCGGCTCCGGGACACGGCCAAGACGCTCAATACCCTGGTCGGGACGCCATGGGGAAAAGCCTGGATCGGATTGCAGTACCTGTTTGCACGGCGTGGGCCGATGACGATGGCACCGAGTCAATTGGGTGCATTTGCTCGATCCTCAGCCGCCGTCGACCGGGCGGATCTGGAGTGGCATGTTCAACCGCTTTCGCTCGATCGGTTTGGCGAACCGCTGCATGATTTTCCGGCCTTCACGGCCTCGGTCTGTCACTTGCGGCCCGAGAGTCGGGGCCGTATTTCGATTGCCTCGGCCGACCCCCTGGAGGCCCCCCGCATCGCGCCCAATTACTTGTCTACCGAGAACGATCGACGGGTTGCGGCGCAAGCGATTCGCCGAACTCGAGCGATTGCGGGTGCGCCGGCTCTGTCCGCGTGGGTCACGTCAGAACTGTTGCCGGGCGCGCACCGGGTGTCCGACGAGGAGTTGGCTCTGGCCGCCAGCGAGATCGGTACGACGATCTTTCATCCCGTTGGTACCTGCTCGATGGGGGTCGCCAGTGACCCGAGTGCGGTTGTGGATGCTCGGTTGCGCGTTTACGGAGTTGCCGGATTGCGGGTTGCGGACGCTTCCGTGATGCCAACCATTACCTCAGGGAACACCAACGCGCCCACCCTGATGATTGCTGAAAAAGCGGCCGCGATGGTGCTCGAGGATTCGCGCATCTGATTCGACCACCGCATTCGAGCGCATAACTCAGAGATCCCATTCCAGCACTTGGTTGGCCACTGGCGGGGCTCGGGCGATTCGCGGTGTTTCACGTGAAACAGTTTGCTTTCGATTCCGCCTATACTCGCCAACCGTGTTCGACCACCGCGCCCACCCCCCGGGGATTGCATGAACCATCCTGAATCCTTTGATGTCATCGTTGTTGGCGGCGGGCACGCGGGCACAGAAGCTGCGCTCGCCGCGGCCCGATCGGGTAGCCGCACGCTGTTGTTGACACACAGTATTGAGACGCTTGGGCAGATGTCGTGCAATCCCTCGATTGGTGGCATTGGTAAGGGTCATTTGGTCAAGGAAATCGATGCGCTCGGCGGCGCGATGGCGGCGGCAACCGACGAGGCGGGAATCCAGTTTCGGATTTTGAATTCGAGCAAGGGCCCAGCGGTACGAGCCACCCGCGCTCAGGCTGACCGCGTCCTTTATCGCGCAGCCATCCGACGCCGTCTTGAGAATCAACCGAATCTGTGGCTTTTTCAGCAAGCGGTGGACGACCTTCTGATCGAGGGCGACCGGGTGGTCGGGGCCCGAACTCAGATTGGCCTCGATATTCGTGCGCGTGCGGTGGTGTTGACCGCTGGCACTTTTTTGAATGGCAAAATCCACGTGGGGCTCGACCACTACACGGCCGGGCGAGCCGGTGATCCGGCCGCCGTTTCGCTGGCGGAGCGACTGAAGGAGTTGGCGCTGCCGCAAGGTCGTTTAAAGACTGGGACCCCGCCGCGGCTCGACGCACGCTCGATCGACTTTAGCCGATTGGCCGAGCAGGCCGGCGATTGCGACCCGGTGCCGGTGTTTTCATTCCTTGGGACTGCGGCCCAGCATCCGCGACAGGTTTCGTGTTGGGTGACTTACACCAATGCCACCACGCACGCGGTGATTCGCTCGGGTCTGGATCGTTCGCCGATGTACACCGGCGTGATCGAGGGGGTCGGGCCAAGGTATTGTCCGTCGATCGAGGATAAAATCCACCGCTTCGCCGACCGTGATTCGCATCAGATTTATCTGGAGCCCGAGGGGCTGGAAACCCACGAAATCTATCCGAATGGGATTTCGACCAGCCTGCCGTTCGATGTTCAAGTGGCCCTGGTGCGATCGATGGTGGGGTTGGAGAACGCCCATATCCTGCGCCCTGGCTATGCGATCGAATACGACTATTACGATCCGCGTGCATTGCGCAACACGCTCGAGAGCCAGGTCATTGGGGGCTTGTATTTTGCCGGGCAAATCAACGGCACAACTGGCTACGAGGAAGCGGCTGCGCAAGGGCTTTTGGCGGGTATCAATGCCTCTCTGCAAGCCCGCGGTCAGCCCTCTTGGTCACCGCAACGCCACGAGGCCTATATCGGCGTGATGGTTGACGATCTCATCACCCGCGGCGTCTCCGAGCCCTATCGGATGTTCACCAGCCGGGCCGAATACCGGTTGAGCTTGCGTGAAGACAATGCCGACCTGCGCCTGACCGAGATCGGACGTCGTCTCGGTCTGATTGACGATCAGCGGTGGGACCACTTTAGTCGTAAACGTGATGCGATTGATGCGGAGCTTGAGCGGATCCGTGGCATTCGGGTCGACCCCCGTGTCTGTGATCTGGCCGCGATCGAGGTGGCCGTGGGGCAGGCACTCGAGCGCGACGCCTCGGTGGCCGAATTGTTGCGTCGACCCGAAGTCCGCTATGACGCCCTCATGCAGTTACCTGGGATCGGTCCGGGGGTCGCTGACCGAACGGTGATCGAGCAAGTCGAAATCCACTCCAAATACGCAGGCTACATCACCCGCCAGCAGGCCGAAGTAGAGCGTCAGTCCCACAATGAAGGGCTCGAGATTCCATCAGACCTTGTCTATTCGCAGGTTCGTGGATTATCTAAAGAAGTGTGTCAGCGCCTTGAGCGCCAGCGTCCGGCAACGCTGGGTCAGGCCGCGCGGATGTCGGGGGTGACACCGGCCGCG
>RFPW01000272.1 GCA_009925965.1 Betaproteobacteria bacterium | reverse complement strand
TATTTGATCGGGTCGGGCTGGAGAGATTACCAGGCGGATGGTTCGGTTTGTGGGATCAAGTTGCCAGCCGGTCTGCATCAGGCTGAGCGCCTTCCGGAACCTATTTTTACGCCCGCGACCAAAGCCGACCTCGGGGCCCACGACGAAAATATCTCCTTTGCGGAGATGGTGCATCGGATTGGCGAGCCTCTGGCTGAGCAGATCCGTTCGATCAGCCTGGCCCTGTATCGCGATGCCTGCGAATACGCGCGAACGCGTGGCATTTTGATTGCGGACACCAAGTTTGAATTTGGTCTTGACGAGGCCGGCACCCTTCATCTGATGGACGAGGTGTTGACTGCCGATTCCTCACGTTTCTGGCCTGCAGATACCTGGGTAGTTGGGCAGTCTCCCCCGTCATTTGACAAGCAGTTTGTGCGTGACTGGCTGGAAAGTCAGCCTTGGGATAAACAGGCCCCTGCGCCGCATTTGCCGCCCGATGTTGTTGCCCGCACTGCTGAGAAATATCGTGAGGCCCTGTTCAGGCTGTCGAATGACGCCGCGATTCGAGTGGGCGTCGTGATGGGCAGCGCAAGCGATTGGGAGACGATGCGCCATGCCGTCGAAATCCTCGAGAAGTTTGGGATTGCCTATGAGGCTCGGGTGATCTCGGCGCATCGGATGCCAGACACCCTGTTTGATTACGCACAATCCGCTCAGGGGCGCGGCCTGCGCGCCATCGTTGCCGGTGCGGGCGGAGCTGCGCATTTGCCCGGCATGCTTGCGGCCAAAACCATCGTGCCGGTGCTGGGCGTCCCCGTGCCTTCGCGCCATCTTCAGGGCCAGGATTCGTTGCTGTCGATTGTGCAAATGCCGCGTGGCATTCCAGTCGGTACGTTCGCAATCGGCGAGGCCGGCGCAGCCAATGCGGCGCTTCATGCGGTCGCAATGCTGGCGACGACCGACCCCGCGTTGGCGGATTCATTGAACCGGTTTCGTCAGCAACAGACTGCGGCCGCTGCGGCGATGGTGGTGCCGCCCGCGACCTCGCCCGGGCCCGCGACCTCGCCAGCGACCTCTAAGAGATGAAGGCTGCAGGCCTCGCGCCGGGCAGTTGGCTAGCGGTGTTGGGAGGTGGGCAATTAGGCCGAATGTTCTGCATGGCCGCCCAGACCCTGGGGTTTCGGGTCTGCGTGCTGGACCCAGCGCCTGAGTGCCCCGCCGCTGACGTGGCCGACCGTCATTTGCAGGCGAATTACGACGATCCAGTTGCCCTGGCAGAGATTGCGCGTACTTGTTCAGCAGCCACGACCGAATTTGAAAACGTTCCCGCTGAGGCCCTGAGGTTCCTTGCCCGTCAGATTCGGGTGGCGCCCAGCGCTGATTCCGTGGCGATCGCACAGAATCGGATTGCCGAAAAATCGTTTCTGCGCGGAGCGGGTCTGCCGGTTGGCGACTATGCCGTGATCGCGAACGCTCAGGATCTTTTGGATGCGCCGGCGTCACTTTTTCCCGGCATTCTCAAAGCAGCACGATTTGGTTATGACGGAAAGGGTCAAGTGGCAGTCGCCCATCGGGGCGCAGCCATAGCCGCGCTCGCCGAGCATTTCAGCTCGGACACTGGGGGCGTCATCGAATGCGTGCTTGAGCGGCGTATCGATCTGGCCTCTGAAGTATCGGTGATGGTGGCGCGCGGTATGGATGGTGTGCTTGGACATTGGCCAGTGACCCGCAATGTGCACTGCAATGGGGTTCTGGCAACGTCAACGGTTCCGTCTTTAGTGGATCCGGATATTGAAGCGGCAGCAATTGACGCTGCGTTGCGAGTTGCGCGAACGCTCGACTACACCGGTGTCCTCGGCGTGGAGATCTTTGTTTTAAAAAACAATTCAATTCTGATTAATGAAATTGCACCGCGGCCACACAATTCAGGTCACTGGACACTGGATGCGAGTGTGACCAGTCAGTTTGAGCAGCAGGTTCGGGTACTTGCTGGTCTGCCTTTGGGTGCGACCGACTTGCTGGTTCCAGTGGTGATGCTGAACCTTCTGGGCGATTGCTGGAAGGCGACCGAATTTGATCGGTCCGCACAGGTGGACCCCGCAGAACCCGATTGGTCGGCGGTCTTGGGTGAACCCATGGCGAAATTGCATCTCTACGGCAAGCGTGAGGCCAGACCTGGTCGCAAGATGGGGCATGTGAACGTACTGGGGCAGGCGGCGACCGAAACAGTGGTGCGGATTGCACAGCGGCTCGGGGCGTCGTATTAATTCAGCCGTCAATATTTCCGAAGCGGCTCGGGCCCTCAAAGCGGGTGAGGTCGTTGCTTTTCCCACGGAGACGGTTTACGGCCTCGGTGCGGATGCGCGCAATGCTGAAGCGGTTGCAGCGATTTATCGAATCAAGGGGCGCCCACCGAACCATCCCCTGATCGTGCATCTGTCGGACCCATCGAAGGCGCTCGAGTGGGCGCATTGGAGTATTCAGGCACAACGACTCGCAGACGCATTTTGGCCAGGCCCTCTGACCCTTATCCTGCCTCGTTTGGCGGATGCTCCGTCGTATGCCTGTGGCGGCCAAGATTCGATCGGCTTGCGTTGTCCTTCACATCCGATTGCGCAGGCCTTGCTCGAGGCCTTCGAAGCGCTCGGTGGCAACGGCGTTGCGGCGCCCTCAGCCAACCGGTTTGGACGGGTGAGCCCGACCTCTGCAGAGCATGTTCGGGCGGACCTCGGCGAATCTGTCTCTTGG
>RFPW01000271.1 GCA_009925965.1 Betaproteobacteria bacterium | reverse complement strand
CGAGTGCGCAGCGCTGGTGCAGGAGGCTCTCGGTCCCATTCATATTCTCGTCAACAACGCTGGATTCTCGCGCGACGGTCCTCTGGTCGAGATGACCGAGGAACAATGGGACGATGTAGTCGACGTGTGCCTAAAGGGCACTTGGATGTGTGCAAGGGCTGTTGCGCCCAGGATGATTGAGGCTGGTGAAGGCAGAATCATCAATATCTCGTCGCGGGTACATCTGGGCGAACACAACAAGTCCAATTACGTGGCAGCCAAAGCTGGCGTGGTCGGCATCACCCGCGCACTCGCCATCGAACTGGGGCGGTATGGCGTGACAGTTAATTCGGTAGCGCCTGGCGTCGTTCGCACCGAGCGCGTGACAAAGCTCCCACACTTTGACGACATTGATCGTCGCGCGCGCGCGAGCACGCCGATCCAGCGCATGGGCACCGCTGAGGACATCGCTGCCACAGTGGTTTTTCTAGCGTCCGCGCATGCGGGTTATATCAACGGGGAGACCATTCACGTGACCGGCGGGCGCTATTCATCAACATGAGAATAAGAAGGCCGGCCGAGATGGATCTTACTCACCCCGCTGAGATCGACCTGCTCGTCATAGGCGGCGGCCTTGCCGGCCACGCAGCTGCGCTGGAAGCGGCTGAACTCGGCGCCAGCGTGCTGTTGGTTGAGAAGATGGCCGATGTCGGGGGTAGCACAATTCAAAGCAGCGGCTCCTTCGCGTTCGCCGGCACGCAGGCGCAACGGGACGCGGGATTTAAAGATTCGCCCGAGGAAATTCGCAACGATATCGATGCGGCGTCCGGTGGACTTGCCGATCCGGCGCTGGTCTCCGTCTATGTCGAAGGTCAAGCGGATGCCTACGCTTGGCTGAAGAGCAAGGGTGTTCTTTTTTACCCGGTAACCCTTAGTTCAAACCAAACCGTGCCGCGCACGCATGCTACCCAGCCGATTCAACTCATGGAAGCGCTGCATGCCAAGGTGCTAGACAGCGAGCGAGTCCACTTCCTCGCTTGCGCCGCGGCTCGGCGCCTCACCACCGATGCCAAAGGAACCGTAACAGGTGCGATATTCGAATTGAAGGAGGGGGACTGGCAGGTCCGCGCGCGGCGCGGGGTGGTGCTGACCACCGGTGGGTTCTCGCAAAATACTGAACTGATTGAGAAGTTTGCGCCCCGGATGTCAACAGCGCTGAAACTTGGGGGTAGCGGCAATACGGGGGACGGCCTGTTGATGGCGTGGAAGCTCGGGGCCGACCTGGTTGACATGGCTTACGTTAATGGCACATTCGGTATTTCAATCAACAACTACCCAGACTTGCAAACACGGGGTGCTGATGAGGCGATACTGCGACTCGCGATCTATCGAGGCGGTATCGCAGTGAACTTGGAAGCCCAGCGTTTCGCTGACGAGTCCATCTCGTACAAGAAGCTTGGTGAGATCTGCCTTGACCAGTTGGACGGTGTCGGTTTTCAGATCTGGGACGCGAACATCATGGCGCAGTCTGTGCCAGCGCCTACAGCAACGGACCTCGAGGGCGCACTGGCTAGGGGGCTCGTGCGCAGGGCGGACTCTATCCATGAACTTGCGAGAACCGTCGGGCTGACACCGGAGCGACTTATAAGCACGGTCACCCGCTACAACGCCGACGTTGATGCTGGACGCGACTCTGTTTTCGGCCGCACCAGCCTTGGCCGCGGCTGGGGTGCGCTTGTTAAGATCGAAACGCCGCCGTTTTATATCTACCCCTGTACAACAGGGGTGCTAGCCACCTATTGCGGCCTGCGCGTGACGTCCCGCATGGAGTGTGTCGACGTGTTCGGCGAGATCATTCCAAATCTTTATGCGGCGGGCGAAATTGTCGGCGGCTTCCACGGTAGCGGCTACATGAGTGGCTCGTCGCTGTCGAAATCAGTGATCTTCGGACGCGTCGCTGCAGCCGCGGCGGTCGCCTCTTGAAAGGGAAGGTCGTACTTGTGACTGGAGCCGCTAGCGGAATCGGCCTCGCAACAGCGAAGACGTTTGCTCGCGACGGGGCCAAGGTGCTTCTGCTGGATCGCAGCGCGAACGTTGTTGAGATTGCTGAAGAGATGTCCTCACAAGGCTATCAAGCCCTTCCATACACAGTGGATCTTGCAGATGCGGATCATCTGCATTCGGCCGCTGCGTCTATCGTCTCAGAGCACGGCGGCTGCGACGTACTCGTCAACAATGCGGGGATTCACCCGAAGTCAGATGGACGTATCCGGCCCCTAGAGTCGATCGGACTTGAAGAGTGGGACGCCGTCCTGCGGGTCAACTTGACCGCACCGTTCTTGCTCGCGCAGAGCTTTCTACCTGGTATGAAGGACAGGCGAAAGGGTCGGGTGATCAACGTCTCGTCGCGCGCTGGACGGACGTACTCCGATCGTGCAGGGACGCACTACGTTGCATCCAAGGCTGGACTGGTAGGTCTCACCCGCAAGATTGCGGGTGACTACGCGGCATATGGAATCACCGCTAACTGCATCGCACCAGGGCAAGTCTCTAGCGCGATGGCGGCGCAGTCCAGCAGCACGGTGCTCGAGGCGGCTGCGCGCGACGCGCTTGTTGGCCGTCTTGGAACGCCTGAAGAGGTGGCTGCGACGATCCGCTTTCTCGCCTCTGAAGAGGCTGGTTACATCACGGGCGCCGTCATCGATGTGAATGGCGGCGCGTTCATCGGCTAGGCGTCAGAGCAGCGAACAAA
>RFPW01000028.1 GCA_009925965.1 Betaproteobacteria bacterium | reverse complement strand
CCCCAATGCTCCCACCGGTAGCCCTAACGATGGTGCGCCACTCAAGCGCTCGGGCCCGATGATCGCGTGTCAGGGGCCCGTTCTGGCCTGGACTGATTGTTTTGGCGGCGTGGATCTTCCCGACGGATCCAAATATGTCGGAGAATTCAAGGATGGGAAATACCATGGGCAGGGGAGCTATCTCTTTTCCGATGGTCGTCGTTATGTCGGTGAACTCAAAGACGGTAAACGAAGCGGGCAGGGCGTGTTTATGCTTCTGGACGGAACTCGTTATATTGGTGAATACAAAGATGATAAATGGAATGGAGTGGGTTCGGTCTATTCTGCCAGTGGACAGGTTTTGCAGGCCGGAACCTATGACGAAAACCGGTTGGTCCGGGGAAAGTAAAGCCATCCTCGTTTGGGTCACATCCACATTAATGCTCGGTGCAGGCCTCCTCGGCCCTGTTGCTTCGGCCCAGATGTTTCGGGAGGTCCCGCGAGGGCCCAGCGCGACGGCGATCGGTCCAGCGCAGGGGCCTCTGCAAGCGCCTGCACCCCCGCCATCGGGTCAGCCTAGCAACACGGCCGCCGCCGGAACCTCGAACGCTAAAGAGCCCACGGCTGCGATGGCCGCGGACGATATCGTCAAAGCACTGCTGGCAAATCCAGACCGAGCCCGGGGGGTTCAAGCCTCGACAACTAACCCGGGGCAACCGACGCCGCCTGACCCCTGGTTTCTGGATTTGCAGATCCAGTACGAGTTCAATTCGTCGGTCATCCTGGAAGAAAGCTACCCGCTTTTAAACCAGGTGGCATTGGCCTTGAATTCACCCCGATTAAAGTCTGCGCGCTTCGACGTGGAGGGGCACACGGACGGGGTCGGTAGCAAAGCGAATAACGACATCTTGTCCATGCGCAGGGCCCAGTCTGTGGTCGTCTATCTCACATCAGCGGGCGTGGCGGCCGATCGTATGAATCCAGTCGGCAAAGGATTTAGCGAGTTGCTGTACCCGTTTGAACCCAAGTCGGCGGCCAACCGGCGAGTGCGTCTTCGGGCCCGGGCACTCTGATCAGCGCTCGGATCAGGTCTGTGTTCGAACGAAACGACTGACGTCCTTAAGCACCGGCGCCATCCAGCGCAGCGGTCTGGCAAGCGAACCAATCAATGTGAAGTGATCGACCCCGTCATAGACCTGGACGGTGGTCGGCACACCGAGCGCTTGCAGTTTGGCCCCGAGCCCAACTGTGCTGCGTGTCGGGTTCACGAGGGGGTCGTTTCGGGCCGCGCCCAAAAAGGTTCTTGGAGCGCCCGCCGTAGCGAGCTCGATTGGTTGGGTACCGGCCGGGTAGTTCGGATGAAAAAAGACCGGTTTGGCGTCGTGTTCCGTGACAGGCAGAAAATCATAGGGGCCGGCGAGCCCAATCCAACCCGCCAGCTTTGTGGGCTTAAGGGCGTGCGGTGCCAGCCAGCGTGGGTCCAGCGCCAACATGGCTGCGTTATAGGCGCCCGCGCTATGCCCCATGACATAGATTTTGGCCGGATCGATGGGCAGGCCATCGGGTAAATCCCCTTTGTGGCCCCGGTCGATCACCCAGCGCAGGGCAAGCGCGCAGTCGTGCAAAAAATCCGGCCAACGTACTTCGGGATAAAGGCGATAGTCCGCGATCACAGTAAACAAGCCCTCTGAGGCAAGAGCCTCACCGACAAATCGGTAATCGGCCCGCTCGCCCCGGTTCCATGTGCCTCCGTAGATAAAAAGCACGGTGGGCCACCCCTGAGGCGGTACTGGCCCAGATGGCCGATAAATATCAAGTTGGTGTCGGGGCAGTGGTCCAAAGCTAATCCCTGTGCGACGCTCACCAGCGCCGCCCAACGAGGTGACGTTAACCAGGTTGAGGGGCGAACAGGCCTGCAAGAGGGTCGTCAGCGCGCCGAGCGCAGCAGCCCCAAGGCCAAGCCGCAAGCGGTTGCGCTGGGGTGGCGAGGGTGGTGGTGAATGCGGGGGCGACGGTGGAGGCGACGAGGGAGGAGGGATTAACATGGCGGCCGTAGTGTATCGAAGTCAACGAGAAGGCAATGCAATTCCAATTTTTAGCTTTCGTGGCCGTTGCCCTGTTTTCAACCTATTTCTGGATTGATCTCAGCGCCTATCTCTCAACGACCGCAGCCGAGATAGTTCGCCAATGGATTTTGAGCGCGGCCATTGTGTCGGGTTCATTTCTAGTCGTTGCGGGTCTGAAGCGTTGGTTATGGTTTAAACCCGCACCGGGCAGGACCAGTATTCCGAAGATTCTGATTTTGCTCGGTCAGGGGATGATTCATCTGACTGCGCTGCTGCTGATTCTGTCTCTTGTTTTTCAACGGGATATCACTGCGCTGTTGGCAACCTCGGGGATCTTCGCGGTAATCCTCGGTTACGCGGCGCAGTCAACACTTTCCGAAGTGATTAGCGGTCTGGCCTTGTCTTTCTCGAAACCCTTCAAGACGGGCGATAGCGTGCAGGTCGACGGCATCTGGGGCAACGTGGTCGAAACGAGTTGGCGTTCAGTCACCTTGCGTAATTACGAGGGCAATTTAATCGTTCTGCCCAATTCCAAGATTTCTGGAATGCGCCTGATTAACCTCGATCTGCCTAATAACAACACCCGTCATCACATCCCGTTTGTCATGGATATTGAGGCGCCGCCTTCTCGGGTGCGTGAAGTCGCAATGGCTGCCATGCACTCGGTGCCCAGCGTTCTGAAAACGCCGTCCCCGATGGTGTTGTTCAAGAATTTTGTAGACAAAGGCGTCGCTTATGAAGCGATTTTTTGGCACGAGAACCCCAATGTTTACATCTTGCGCCGTGATGAAGTGGGAGGCGCCCTTTGGAACGCATTCGCTCGCGCGCATTTGCCGTTTGCGGTTGATCGACTTTTGGTTGCGAAAAGGGCTGATTACTTGCCGGCCATGCCCGCGGTTGATTCAGCGCTTGAACGTGAACAACTGTTGGCGGTGCTTAACGGCTCCGAGATGTTCCGGATGCTGCCCGAGGAGGCTCGCATTGGGATCGTGGGCGCTTATCAGCGACACCTGTACGGTGAGCCCGAACTGATCGTCCGCCAAGGGGATCCGGGATCGTCGATGTTCGTGATTTTGAGTGGACGCGTCGCGGTGTTGTTAAACCAACCTGATGGCCCACCAAAGAAAATGGCCGAACTTAAGGCGGGGGATTCGTTTGGTGAAATGGCCCTGATGCTGGGTGAGGGGCGCAATGCGAGCGTACAAGCATTGAGCCAAGTGATCTTGGCGGAAATCCCCAAGGAGGCCATGCAGCCCGTTCTGCAAAATCACCCGGAATGTACCGAGTTGCTCGCACGGCAAGCCTTCGACTTCCAGGCTCGCAATGAAGCGTATCTGAGCGGCGTGGCCAACCAGGCAGTCCCGACAGCGACAAAAGAAAGCCTGATTGGGGCGATCAATACGCGGATTCGACGTTATTTCGAGTGCAAATTCTGATCGTCAGATTCTGATGGTGAAGTTGTGACTCTAGTCGGCGTAGACACCAGCCTTCTTGATCAGCGGCCCCCAGCGGTTAATCTCAGAGGCTAGGTGAGTCCGTAGCGCCTGTGCGCCGGACTGGGCATCATCCACCGGTGCGGTTCCGAGTGAGGCGAAGCGTTGGACCAGTGCGGGGTCATGAAGCGCGCGTTTGAGGGCGGCCTCCAAGGTTTGCAAGACCGCTTTGGGTGTCCCCTTCGGTGCATAAAGCCCGTGCCAAACGGCGAGCTCAAAGCCTGGTAGTCCAGCTTCTGCAAACGTTGGTACGGCTGGCAAGGTCGCCAGTCGGGTCTTGTTTGCGATCGCAAACGCCTTGATGCTCCCCGCCTGCAGGTGAGCGGTGGTCGAGACCGGTTGGTCGCAAATTAAATCGACCTGATTGCCGATCAAGTCTTGGAGTGCAGGGCCAGTTCCACGATATGGAATTGTGGTGAGGTCGGTTTGAATGGTGCTCATAAAAAGCATCGAACAAAGCTGCGCTGTGGAGCCCGCGCCGGAATGGGCGAAGTTTGCTTTATCTCGGTTTGAACGCAGATAAGGGATCAGCTCCGCGAGCGTATTGGGCGACAGGGTCTTGCGTCCAACCAGAATCATCGGAACGTCCGCAACCGAACCCAGGGGCTCGAAATCATTCAGGGGGTCATAACTGAGCGTGCGATAAAGCGCCGGCGCCGCAGCGTGTCCCATGTTGTGAAATAGCAGCGTATATCCGTTGGGCTGAGCCTTTGCTACGCGCGCCGCACCGATCGTTCCGCCTGCGCCCCCCGCGTTTTCGATGATGAATTGTTGCTTGAGTTCTCGCGTAAGGCTCTCGGCGAGGGTCCGCCCGAGAATGTCCGTCGAGCCACCAGCGGCGTAAGGAACCACGATCGTGACCGGACGGTTCGGAAACTCCTGAGCCTGAATTGTCGGCGTGAGGGCCACCAGGCATATCGTACTTAGAAAAGTAATAATTTGGCGCATCGGATACACTCGAAAATCATCGTTTGGAGTTGATTATGGACCTCTCCCGTTTCCCGCGGCGTCGCTATACGTCTTTTGCGACACCGATTGAACCGATGCCGCGATTTTCAGCGGCGCTGGCCGCGAGTTGCCCAGGTGGCGTTGGCCCCGAAGTCTGGATCAAGCGCGACGATATGCTGGGGCTTTTCCCCGGCGGCAACAAAACCCGCAAGCTCGAGTTTCTGGTCGCCGATGCCATCGCGCAGGGGGCTGATACGCTGGTCACTTGCGGGGCGCCGCAATCCAACCATTGTCGGATTACGCTGGCCGCCGCGGCCAAGGAAGGCCTTCGATGCCGATTCGTGATCGAAGAACGGGTGCCCGGCAGTTTTCGCGAAGACGCGACCGGCAACCACTTCATGTTCCGCCTGATGGGGGTTGAAGCGATCACCGTAGTCCCTGGCGGATCGAACATGGTGGCCGCTATGAACAGGGTCGCCGACGAAATCGCTGCGCTGGGCCGCAAGGCGTACATCATTCCCGGTGGCGGATCGAATGCGTTGGGGGGACTTGGTTATGTGGCTTGTGCCCAGGAACTTCAGCAACAGATGCTTGAGTTGGGCCTTCCAATTGATCGGATCGTTCTTGGTTCTGGTAGTTCGGGTACCCATGGTGGAATGGTCGCCGGGTTTCTCGGTAACCACATTCAGATTCCGATCGTTGGGATCGGCGTCAGCCGTGATCCACAGGACCAGGAGCCGCTGGTACTTCGAGAGGCTCAGGCCGTGCTGGATCTGCTAGGGGTTTCGATCACGGTCCCACGCGAAAGCGTGCTGAGCGTCGGCGGATATTGGCAGCCGAAGTACTCAATCTCCAATGCGGGGATGGTGGAAGCGATTCAGATGCTGGCCCGCACCGAGGGCATTCCGCTCGACCCCGTCTACACCGGCAAAATCATGGCTGGCCTGATCGGTTTGGCCCGTCAGGGTTTTTTCAAACCCAACGAGCGAATTCTCTTTCTGCACACGGGTGGCTTACCGGCGATCCACGCCTATGAGCGCGAAATTTTGGGCGGAGTGGAGGCTTCGACATGATGTCAGGGGGCCGTCGCAAGTGGTGGAACATCGCGCGCACTGCGCTCATGTTGATCTCGTGCGCGATGTTTGTTGGAGAACTCGGGTTTAGCCCGCTGGGGTCGGTTGGTGTATTTGTTTTTTTATACGGTCTCGTGTTCGCCTTGCATGAATTCTCGGACAAGCTAGACCTTTAAAAAAGCCATCTCGTTTTCATGAATCAAACAACCACTCAGTCGCTCACGGTCGATCTGCTCTGGAAGCTCGCGCGGATCGGTGCTCCTAGCCTCAGTCCCGACGGCTCCCAGGTCGTCTGCGCCGTGACCCAGCCTTCGATGGAAGACAACCGCAGCCGCAGTGCGCTTTGGTTGTTCTCAACAACCGGGTTGCCCCCCAGGCAGTTGACGACCTGCGGCGATAAAGACAGCCAACCGCAATTTTCTCCCTGTGGGGACTGGATCGCTTTTGTCGCCACCCGCGAACAGGATGGCAAGAAGGATCCATCTCCTCAGCTCTATCTCATGCCCACTGCTGGGGGAGAAGCGCGTCGCGCCGGTGAGGTGCCCACGGGCGTCTGTGGATTCAAATGGTTTCCGGACAGCCGCCATATCGCGCTCATTTCCTGGGTCTGGCCCTCGGGCCGGGGCGTCAAGGATCAGGCCGCCCGCATCAAAGCGTTCTCCGAGCGCAAGGAAACGTCATACGCCACCGAGGATGCGGTTTATCGGCACTGGGATGACAATCTTCCGATGGGTCGCGTGCCCCATCTTTTGAGTCTCGAAATCAGCACGGGTCGAGTGGCCGATCTGCTTGAGAGTACGAACTACGAATTGAGCCGGCGTGAGCCAGGGGCGGATGATCTGGCGATTTCTCCGGACGGGAGGCGACTGGTCTTCGTCCATGACCCGCGCCGTGGCCAGCATCCCGCGCCCCGAATGGCCTTGGCGCAAATCGAGTTTCAAGGTCGAACGCGATCGAAATTCAAGATCACGGATCTGATCCAGGATGGCGACTGGGACCTTTCCGGACCAAGCTTCAGCCCCGATGGACGATCACTTGCATTTCTGGCGTCTCACCAGGTCATTAAACACACCATGCCAAAACGGCTGGCGGTCTTGAACTTCAGCGATCACGGGACCCATTGGCAGACGATCAGCGAGGAGTGGGACCGAGAGGCGCACGCCCCGTTGCTCTGGAGTGACGATTCATCAAGCCTGCTATTTCGGGCCGAGGACCATGGTCGGCAACCCGTTTGGCGTTTTGAACTGAGTGAGCGCCACGCCAGGCAGGTTGCGGCTGGTGGAACGATCCAGGCATTTGATGCGGGTTTTGGCCAGCTCGTTACCGTCCTCGATTGTGCTACCCACCCAGGGCGCTTGTTTGCCATCGGACTCGACGCCACGGGAATGCCAGAAACGGGGCCGGCCAATCGGATTGAATCCTTGAATGATGAGCTTCTTAGGAGCATCGACCTGGGCTCGACCGAGGAGCACTGGATTGCGGGGGCTCAGGGTGATCAGATTCAGGTTTGGCTCTATTTTCCGCCTGGTTTTGATCGCAAAAAAAAGTACCCCCTACTCCATATCATCCATGGTGGTCCGCATACCGGACCAGGCGATAACTGGCACTGGCGCTGGAACTATCATCTTTTTGCCGCTCAGGGCTATGTGACTGCGAACGTGAATTATCACGGGTCCTCAGGGTTCGGTCATGCCTTTCTGGATTCCATTACCCATCAATGGGGTGCTCTGGAGTTTCAGGATATTGAGGCGACCACCGACTGGTTGCTCAAGAAGCCCTGGATCGCACGCAAGCGGGTCTTCGCAACGGGCGGAAGCTACGGCGGCTACATGGTGGCCTGGATGAATGCGCATGTGGAGCCCGGTCGTTATCAAGCATATGTTTGCCATGCTGGATGTTACGACTGGGTCGGTATGTTCGCCGATGACGCCTACGGCTGGCACGCCCAAGAGCTTGGCGCATGGTTTTGGGATGACATGGCTAAGGTGCATGGTCAGAGCCCGCACACCTTCGCGGCAACGATGCGCACCCCAACCCTGGTGATTCACGGTGCGAAAGATTATCGCGTCCCCGATGCGCAGGGACTGGCCTACTACAACACCTTGAAGGCTAGAGGGGTCGATGCGCGCCTCTTGTGGTTCCCGGACGAAAACCACTGGGTTCTCAAGCCGCGCAATAGTGTGGTCTGGTATCGGGAATTTTTTGAATGGCTCAAGCGCTACGATAAACACAATTTAACTGGAGGCTAAAGATGTCTTTTGAGTCAATTGATCGATTTGGTGACCGATGCGTTTCGGTTTTTCACCGCCTGACGCTGTTCGCAATTGGCGGCGCAACGGTGTGGGCGGCGGGTGCCAATCTTCTTGATATGGTGACCGCGAAGAGTCATGCCAGCATCCAGGACTTGCTTCTTCTGTTCATCTTTCTCGAAATCGGTGCGATGGTCGGTATTTACTTCAAGACCAACCATATGCCCATCCGGTTCCTGATCTACATCGCGATCACGGCCCTGACCCGCCACATGATTGACCTGGTGACTGAAGTAGGACAGCACATGGTCGAGATCGCGGTCATTGGTGGGACCACGCTCATGCTCTCGATCAGCGTGTACATCATTAGAATGGCGAGCCATCAATTCCCATCCAAAACCCCGCTCGAGATCGGATGAGGTAAGGTTCGCGCCGTTCACCGGACCAATCGGATCCGGCTCCTCCCGACAATCGAGTAACGTGACGTGCCTTTGAACCCCGCAGGGACTAACACTGCCGCCGCGTCGTGCCGCGGTTCTTTTGGCCAGGGACGTGATTCCCGATCACGCCCGAGTCTGGTCGCGATCGCTTTGTTGGCGGGCGTCTTGGCCGCGTGCTCCGATGCTCCGGCGCCTGCGGGCAAGGCAGCAGGCTCGCCGGTTGCCGCGACCTCTGCTTCCAAGGCGCCGTCCTCGGACCGCGAGGTGAAACTCAACCCTGAGCTTGAACTCAAGATCAAGGTTCTCGAAGTCCGCGAAGAGGCAATCGCCGAAACCCTTGCGGTTGCAGGTCGTATCGACTTTAACGAGCAAGCCATGGCCCGGATCGGCACCGCAGTCGCGGGCCGAGCACTCGAACTCAAAGCCAGCGTTGGCCAGCGTGTTCGCTCCGGGCAGGTCCTGGCGACCATGAGTTCTGCCGAGCTCAGCACGGCGCAACTGAACTACCTCAAGACGGTTGCGCAAGCGCGCCTTCTGGCCACTGCCGCGGACCGGGCTCGCCAGTTGTATTCGTCTGATGTGATCTCGCTTGCCGAGATGCAACGCCGCGAAAATGCTTCCGAGATCGCTCATGCCGAGGAGAGCGGTGCTGCATCGCAATTGCAAATTCTCGGGATGAACTCGCAAGCGATCGCGGAGTTGCAGCGAACCAATGTCATTAATCCCGTCAAAACAATCATCTCGAGGATCGACGGCACCGTCGTCGAACGCTCGGTGGCGGTGGGGCAGGTCGTTCAACCCGCAGAAACGATGTTCGTCGTCGCAGACCTGTCGCGGGTCTGGGTGGTGGCCGATGTCCCCGAGCAGCAATCCGCTTCGATCCAGCTAGGTCAGCAGGTCGAAATCGAAGTGCCCTCGCTCGGTCGAACCTTGACCGGGCGCATTGTTCATGTGGCCTCGTTTGTCGATCCTCAGACCAGAACCGTGATGGCGCGTTGCGAGTTGGACAATCGAAGCGGCGAGCTCAAGCCCGCCATGCTGTCCAACCTTCTGATCCAGACCAGCCGTCGTCGCGAGTTGGTTGTCCCCGCGTCGGGGGTGTTGCGCGAGAACAATCGCGATCATGTTTACGTGCAAAAGGCAGCCGGCCTATTCGTACTCACGCCAGTTGAGTTGGGACCTGCGGCCGATGGGGATTTGCGGCCGGTACGATCCGGTTTGTCCCCGGGCCAAAAGATCGTCATCGACGGTGCCTTTCATCTGAATAACGAACGGATCCGGAACGCCCAGTCATGATCTCCGGCCTGATTCGAGCGGCGCTGACGCAGCGCGTGCTGGTGGCTGTGGTCGCGTTGATGTTGGTCATCGCGGGCCTGCAGGCCACCCGAAAACTCGCGATCGATGCGTTCCCGGATGTGACCAACATTCAGGTGCAGATCGCCACGGACGCCCCAGGCCGATCGCCCGAGGAGGTCGAGCGCTTTATCACGGCACCGATCGAGATTGGTATGACCGGCATCCCCGGTTTGACCGAAATGAGGTCTCTGAACAAACCCGGCTTGTCGCTGATCACTCTGGTTTTTACCGACTCCACCAAGGTGTATTTCGCGCGTCAGCTCGTGTCCGAGCGCCTGGTTGAAATCCGCGACCGAATGCCCGTTGGGGTAACGCCCTTACTAGGGCCGGTCAGTACTGGTCTTGGTGAGATCTATCAGTACACGCTAGACAAGCCCACGGATGCAGGACGGGCGCTCACGGTGCAGGAACTGACCGATCGGCGAACGATCCAAGACTGGGTCGTGCGTCCCCAGTTGCGATCCATTCCGGGCGTGGCCGAAATCAATTCACAAGGGGGCTACGTTCGCCAGTATCAGGTCATGGTCGACCCCGATCGCTTGCGGCACTTTGGGCTAACCGTTCGCCAGGTCTATGAGGCTGTAGCCGCCAATAACGCGAATGCTGGTGGCGGAGTGTTGGCCCAAAACTCCGAACAGTTCCTGATTCGGGGCCTGGGTTTGATTCATTCCGTCGAAGACTTTCAACGGATTGTGATCCGCGCCACCGACGGCATCCCGGTTTTTTTGCGACAGGTCGCTGACGTTCAACTCGGCACTCAAGTTCGGGTTGGTTCCGTGATCAAGAACGGTACGACCGAGTCGGTCGGGGCGGTGGTCATGATGATCGCTGGCGGAAATGCCAAGGAGGTCGTCAGCCGGGTCAAGGAGCGGGTCAATAAGATCAACTCCAGTGGAATGCTCCCCGACGGCTTGCAACTCGTGCCCTATTACGACCGGTCTGAACTGATCGACTCGGCGATCTGGACGGTCTCCAAAGTGCTGGCTGAAGGGGTTGTACTGGTTATTTTGATCTTGTTCTTGTTTTTGGGCGATGTTCGCTCAAGCCTGATTGTCGTCGCCACCCTCATTCTCACGCCGCTCATCACGTTCTTGATCATGAACGCCGTTGGTTTGTCGGCCAACCTCATGAGTCTGGGCGGGCTTGCGATCGCGATTGGGCTCATGGTGGATGGATCTGTGGTGGTCGTCGAGAATGCGTTTTCGCGCCTGTCGCATGCGCCGCCTACCAACGCCGCTGGCCATGCTCAAGCCATTTTTAAAGCGACTACAGAGGTCGCCACGCCGGTCATCTTTGGCGTGGGCATCATCATCCTCGTGTTTCTGCCGCTAATGAGCCTCAAGGGCATGGAGGGCAAAATGTTCGCCCCCCTGGCCTACACCATCGCGATTGCCTTGGCCGTGTCGCTCGTGCTCTCACTCTCGCTCACGCCAGTGCTCTCGAGCTTCTTGTTGCGCGGTGGGGCCGAGGAAGATACCCGCCTTGTCCGTTGGTTGCGCGCGCCTTACCGACCGATGTTGGCCTGGTCTATGGGCCATGCCCGGAAGACCCTGCTTCTGGCGATTGCGATTTTTGGAGCGGCCATCGCTCTGATCCCCTTTCTTGGAACTGCATTCATTCCGGAAATGAAAGAGGGGTCGATCGTTCCGGGGATCATTCGGGTCCCGAACATCTCGCTCGAAGAGTCGACCCGGATGGAAATGCGCGCAATGCAGTTGACTCAGGAGGTGCCGGGTGTACTGACTTCGGTTTCGTCAGTCGGGCGTGGGGAGTCGCCGGCCGACCCCCAGTCTCAAAACGAATCGACGCCGGTGGTGAGTCTGAAGCCCCGCGACCAGTGGCCCGAGGGCTGGACCCAGGAGACGATTCAGGACGCGATTCGAGACAAGCTCAAGGCGATTCCCGGTGTAAGCGTCGTCATGGCTCAGCCAATTTCCGCCCGGGTCGCCGAAATGGTGACGGGCGTGCGCTCGGACGTCGCGATCAAGATTTTTGGCGACGATCTCGAACTCTTGTTGTCGACTGCGAACAGCCTGGCTCGCGTGGGTTCTTCAATTACCGGTGCACGCGATATCCGGGTCGAGAAAATCAGTGGTCAACAGTACCTGACGATCGACATTGACCGGGCCGCAATTGCCCGGCATGGCATCAATGTCGCCGATGTGAATGACCTCATCGAGGTCGCGCTTGGCGGTCAACGGGTGACCGATATCTACGAAGGCGAGCGGCGATTTGCGGCGGCGGTTCGGGTTCCCGAGCGCTTCAGAAATAACCCTCAGGCGATTGGCAATCTGTTGCTGACGACGCCGGGGCGTGCGCAAATCCCACTCGAAAGCATTGCCCGCATTGAGGTTCGAGAGGGGCCTGCGCAGATCTCTCGCGAATTAGGACGTCGCCGGATCGTCGTCGGCATGAACGTCCATGGCCGTGATCTCGGCGGCTTTGTCCGTGAACTTCAAACCAAGGTCGCGGCGGAGGTTACCCTGCCGTCGGGCTACACCTTGGAATGGGGCGGGCAGTTTCAAAATCTGGAGCGGGCGCTCGGGCATCTTGCCGTGATCGTTCCGATCACTATTGCGGCGATCTATTTTCTCCTGTTCATGTTGTTTGGCTCGCTCAGGCTTGCGACGCTCATCATCAGCGTGCTGCCCCTGGCCTCGATTGGCGGGGTTCTGGGCTTGTTTATCTCCGGGGAATACCTGTCCGTACCGGCGTCTGTTGGTTTTATCGCCCTCTGGGGCATCGCGGTTCTCAACGGCGTGGTTCTCGTGAGCGCGATTCGCGAGCGTCGACAGTCTGGAATGGGCCTTGATGAGTCGATTGTGGAGGGCGCCCAGGCCCGGTTTCGTCCCGTCATGATTACGGCAACGGTGGCGATGCTTGGGCTGATTCCGTTCTTGTTCTCGGTGGGCCCGGGGTCCGAAGTCCAGCGCCCGCTTGCGGTCGTGGTGATCGGTGGATTGATCACGTCCACCCTGTTGACCCTGGTCATGCTGCCCGCGTTTTATCGCTGGTTCGACAGTGAATCCGAGTTGAAAAATAATGAATCGTAGAACTGGCTTGGTCAGCACTGGTTTGCGTTGGGGCCTGAATCTGGTCCTGTTGGGATCGACCCTGGCGTGTGGGGTTGTATCCGCAGCGAGTCCGCCACCAACGGGGGCGCCGGTCATCCCGGTGGCCCAGTTGATCGAACTCGCCAAGCGCGATAGCCCATTGGTGGCGCAGGCAAAGGCCGATTTGGCAGGTGCTTGGGCGGGGGTCCAAACCGCACGCGCGCTGCCCAATCCGGAGTTCGAGCTTCAGATCGGTCGAAGCGACGCCCGCCGCACCGACGGAACCTCGGGCTCGGCGCCTTTAATCGGGGTGATGCAACCGCTCGAGTGGCCGGTGCTGCGTCAGGCCCGACGCGATTTGGCCGAGCAGCGGGTGTCGCTGGTGAGTGCTCAGAGCGTCATCATTGACCGATTGGTGGTGTCCTCGGTCCGCAAGGCCAGTGCGGACTTGTTGCGGCTGGCTGAAGAAGAAAAGGCAGCGGCCGAAGATCTGGCATTGACCGAGCAGATCCGGGACCGCATTGCCGTGAGTGCGCGGGCGGGCGAGATCGCGCGATTCGATCTCACTCGTGCCGAGACCGAAGTGGCGATTGCACGCAAAGTACTCGACACAGCTCGCCTGCGTGCCTTGCAAACCAAGGTCGAGCTACGGCGCGTCGTCGGTTCCCCTTTGCCCGATGATTTTCAGGTGGCAGCGCGGGGCGCGGTTCCTGGCCCGTTGACGCTGGGTGACTACGAAAAGCTACGCGTGGAACTTGATGACCGTAATCCGGATCTGATTGCCGCGCAGAGTGAACTCAAGCGGGCCCGCCAGGAAATTCAGTTCGAACGGATTCAGGTTCTCCCAAGAGTGACGCTGCGGGCAACCCACGAACTCGATCCAAGCTCGTCGCTTACTCGGATTGGCGCTCAGGTGAGCGTGCCGCTGCTCGATCAGCGTCAGGGACCCATTGCTCAGGCTGTTGCGTCCGCAGCGCGCGCGCAGGCGGTACTCGATTTCAAGAAACTCGAAATCCAGCAGGGTTTCGAATCCGCGTGGCTCGGTTGGCAGGCAGCCCAGGTCCAACTTCAGGCCCTGGACTCCGGGATCGTGACTCGCGCCCGCGCCATTCTGAATACGGCGGAAGCCGCTTACCGAGTGGGCGAGCGCGGCATTCTCGAAACACTCGACGCCCAGCGCCAATTTCGGCTCGTCCGTAATGAGCTCATAGTGGCGCGCCACTCGGTTGCCCTCGCCCGCATCGAACTCGAGCGGCTGTCGGGCTTATAGCCCAAAGTCACCGAGTGTTAGCGCCTTAATCGCCAATCCTGCGACTGCGCAGGCGACGACCACCTGAATCACCGATCGCTTGAAGCCAAACAAAGCGATTGCAGCACCGAGCGCGATCGCAGCTGCGACGACGTCAATCGTGCCCCCGAATCCTTGGGGCCAAAGCACATGCTGGCCAAAGAAGAGAGCGAGATTGAGAATGACCCCGACCACCGCCGCAGTGATCGCAGTCAAAGGGGCCGTTAAGTTGAGATTGTTGTGGGTCGATTCGATGAAGGGGCCACCCGCAAAAATGAACACGAATGACGGCAGAAAGGTAAACCAGGTCACCAGACAAGCGGCGATGGCACCAGCCAGAATCGGCGCCTCCGGCCCAAGGACCAGCTTCGAGTAACCGCCGGCAAACCCGACGAACGCTACGATCATGATGAGCGGCCCGGGCGTGGTTTCTCCCAGGGCCAGCCCATCCATCATTTGGGTGGGGGTGACCCAGGCGTATTGGTTGACAGCCCCTTGCACCACGTAAGGCAGGACCGCATAGGCGCCGCCAAAAGTCAGGAGTGCCGCCTTTGTGAAGAACCAACCCATTTGCGTAAAGGTGTGCTCCCAACCCCAAAAATAGGTCAGTAGCCCCATCGGCAACGCCCATAGGACGCTCCCCCAGGCCATCACTAGGCACAACCGTGACCATCGGAAACGAGCGTGTTCGGGGGCGGGCGTGTCATCGTCGATCAGTGCGGCTCCCCAGCGCTTGTTCGCGCCGCCATGCCCGCTACTGGTCTGGAAAACGTGTGGCGCTAGCCGCCCGCCGATGAAACCGACGAGCGCCGCGGTTGCGATGATCAGGGGGAACGGTGCATTCAACCAAAAGATCGCCACGAAGGCATCGGCCGCGATGATCCAGAGCCATTTGTTCTTGAGGGCTCGGGTTCCGATCCGGTAGGTCGCCTGGATGACGATCGCGGCCACCGCGGGTTTGATGCCATAAAAGAGGCCGGAGACGATCGTAGTCTCACCGAACGCGAAATAGATCCAGGACAGGCCAATCAGGATCGCCAGCGATGGCAGCACGAACAGGGCGCCAGCCACAATGCCGCCCCAGGTGCGGTGCATGAGCCAACCCAGGTAGGTCGCTAGCTGCTGGGCCTCGGGCCCGGGCAGGAGCATGCAATAGTTGAGTGCGTGCAGGAAACGTCGTTCTGAAATCCAGCGTCGATTCTCGACCAGCTCCTGATGCAAGATGGCAATTTGCCCGGCGGGTCCACCAAAGCTGATGAAACCCAGTTTTAACCAGAACCTGAAGGCTTGCCAAAAAGAGATGGGGCCCGGGGCGCCCGTGATCGGCTGGGTGGGGGCGTTCATGCAAAGGGTAGCGCTCTGAATCGAAACAATAGCTTAAGGGAAACCCCTGATCTTAGGAGGAAAGTCGTTGTCAACATTGCATCCGGATTGGGGGCCACAGCGCATCGTTTGCCTCACCGAGGAAACCACGGAGTGGCTGTATTTGCTAGGAGAAGAGAGGCGCATTGTGGGGATTTCGGGCTATACGGTGCGTCCTCGCCGAGCACGCCTTGAAAAGCCCAAGGTCAGCGCATTTTTGCGCGCGAAGATCGATCAGATCGTCGCCCTCAAGCCGGATTGCGTCTTCGGTTTTTCCGACTTACAGGCCGACATTGCCCGCGATCTGATTCAACACGGAATCCAGGTGACGGTGTTCAATCAGCGCAGCGTCGAAGAGATTTTTTCGATGATGTTCCAGGTCGCCGCCATGGTGGGAGCGCACGAACGTGGACAGGCACTCATCGAGAACATCCGGGTGGATCACCAGAAGATTCGCGAGACCGCCGGGCGCCTGAATCGCAAGCCGCGGATCTATTTCGAAGAATGGGACGATCCGCCGATCAGCGCGATCCGATGGGTTTCCGAGCTGATCGAGCTTGCGGGTGGGCAGGACTGTTTTCCGGAATTGGCGCTCGAGCCTCTCGGTAAGAACCGCATCATTGCGGATTCTCATCAGATCGTGCAACGCAACCCGGACATCATCATCGGCTCATGGTGTGGCAAGAAATTCCGATCCGACGCCGTCATCAGTAGACCTGGCTGGGACCAAATCAATGCGGTTCGGAGCGGTCAGGTATTCGAGATCAAATCCCCCGACATTCTTCAGCCGGGTCCAGCGGCGTTGACAGATGGCCTCGCCCAGATTCACCAGATCGTTGGTCGCTGGGCGGGTTTGCCGGAGGGGCGATCACAGAGCTGATCCGCGAGATGATTAATATCCCTGGCATGGAATGTATTGGTGGCCGAGGGAGAGACGTCTTTAGGGTGTTGGGCCCCAAACTCAAAAGGGCGTTCGATGTAAGCCGTCTGTAGTCCACAGGCGCGCGCTGCGTCCAGGTCATCTTGGTGAGCTGCGACCAACATGACTTCATTTGGCGCCAGATCGAAAGTCCTCGCAACCCCCAAATAGGTGTCTGGATCAGGCTTGTAGGCCCGAAAGACTTCTGCGCTCAGGATGCAATCCCAGGGCAGTCCCGCGTTCTTGGCCATGTTGGTCAGAAGGCCAATATTGCCATTCGAAAGCGTACAAATCGTGTAACGACGCTTGAGTCGTTGCAGTCCTTCAACGCTGTCTGGCCATGGTGACAGCCGGTGCCACGCGCGGTTGAGGTGCTGGCGCTCTAGTTCATTCAGATGATCCATGCCAAATTTGGGAAGGATATCGTCCAGAATCAAGCGGTGAAGGTCGTCGATTCGGGTCCACGGCATTTCGCCGCTTCGGACGCGGGCCATTGCGGGTTGATAGCCCGCGCGCCAGGCACTTGCGAATGAATCAGCGTTGATTGTGGGATACAGCGCCTCCAACTCCCGGGCGAGGCTGCCGTGCCAGTCGACAACGGTGCCAAAGACGTCAAAGGCAACGACCTTTGCCGCCACGGGCGATTGATCATGTTGAGCAATGGGTTTCATTTCAATTTTTTAAATAAATCGGCGTGTTGTTGGAGTGCATTCAAGGGTTGTAACTAACCGGTATTTGCTTGTATTAAAGCTTAATATAATGATGGAAACCTGGCACATAGGGTTCAGACTTGCGCCATCAGCCCCATTTCGGGGTTCGGGGGGGGGGCAATGAAATATTCTCTTGAGCAATCCAACCTTTCGATTTACGAGCGACGTCTGGATGCATTGGGCTCACTCCTGGATCGGGAGATCCACGCAATCCTCGTGCATGTGGCCCACGAAACGCCGATGGCAAAGGGTGGCGATTCACAGTCGTTAGTTCCAAAGAAAGTACTCGCCCGCCTCTCGAACAGCGTGCGCAAGAACGCGCGAGATCTGCTCGAGCTGTATTCCTATCGACTTCGTCTGCGGTCCCAGGCAACCGGCGTCGAGATCCCGGCGGATATGTTGGCCTATGCCCAGATGCTTGATCAGGCTCTCAAGGATGAGCAGACGTTGCACTGAACGGAATATCAGGAGAAGTCGTCGGCCGTTTGGGGCAAAACGCACAGCGCTCCGTTCAAACGAGAATGATTGTCATTTAAAATGTGAGCCTCCCGTGTTCGAGTGAGGCCCACCGATGAGAGTGTCTGCTCTGGCCGTTTCGCTGTTGTGCACGATCGGTGCCTTCCTGAGTGCCTGCAGCAAGCCCCCCGAAGCCCCAGTGACCGCCGTTTTGGTGGGCCAAAAGGCATTCAATGACCCAGCCTTGTCGGCTTCTGGACAGCAGTCATGTGCCAGTTGTCATGCCGCCGCGACGGGACATGCGGCACCCAACGATTCGGCCGCCCAGATGGGCGGGATCGATCTGAAGGTTCAGGGATTGCGGGCTTCGCAGTCGGTGCGCTACCTGGCTACCAATACTGAGTTTCACTTTGACGATGAGGGCACGCCGACCGGCGGATTTTTCTGGGACGGGCGCGCCGATTCACTCAACGCTCAGACCGCTGGTCCGCT
>RFPW01000270.1 GCA_009925965.1 Betaproteobacteria bacterium | reverse complement strand
AGCGCCTCGAGTTTGGCCCGGGTCAGCTTCATGTTGAGGTGACGGGGGCCCGACGCGTCTGCGGTGACGTAGGGCAAATTGATCTCGGTCTGCGCAGAACTCGAAAGCTCGATCTTGGCCTTTTCGGCGGCTTCTTTCAGGCGCTGCAGCGCCAACACATCGCGCGCCAGATCGACACCAGACTCTTTCTTGAATTCACCAATGATGTGTTCGATCAAACGCTGGTCGAAGTCTTCACCACCCAGGAAGGTGTCGCCGTTGGTCGACAGAACCTCAAACTGCTTTTCGCCGTCGACGTCGGCTATTTCGATGATCGAAACATCGAAGGTGCCGCCACCCAGGTCAAACACCGCAATCTTGCGATCGTGCTTGGATTGCTTGTCGAGACCGAACGCCAGCGCTGCAGCCGTTGGTTCGTTAATGATGCGTTTGACTTCAAGCCCCGCAATCCGGCCCGCATCTTTGGTGGCCTGGCGCTGAGCGTCGTTGAAATACGCCGGAACCGTAATCACCGCTTCGGTGACGTCTTCGCCGAGATAGTCCTCGGCGGTCTTTTTCATTTTGCGCAGCACTTCAGCCGACACCTGTGGGGGCGCAAGCTTGCGACCACGCGATTCGACCCACGCGTCGCCGTTATCGGCCTTGATGATGGCGTAAGGCATCAGGCTGATGTCCTTCTGGACCTCTTTCTCGACAAACTTCCGGCCAATCAGGCGCTTGACCGCAAACAGCGTGTTGGTTGGGTTGGTCACAGCCTGACGCTTGGCGGGTGCGCCCACGAGGATCTCACCATCCTCCATGTACGCAACGATGGACGGCGTGGTGCGGGCGCCCTCGGCGTTTTCGATCACACGCGGCTGCCCGCCTTCCATGATGGCGACGCAGGAATTGGTGGTGCCGAGGTCGATACCGATGATCTTGGCCATGGTTTGGTTCTCTTGAAGTAATAAAACGGGATGCGAATTAAATGGGGACAACGCTGGCAGGTTTCAAGCCTGCCCAACAATTTAGCTGGCGTAACCCTATGAGGCCCCAGTGCCGTTGGAGACCGTCACGAGTGCGGGTTTGAGCACCCGGTCGGCGATCACCCAACCCTTCTGGAGCACAGCCACAATGTGTTGCGCGGCGACCTCAGCGGAGGGCACCATCGAGATGGCCTGATGCCGGTTCGGATCGAAGCGCTCGCCCTTGGGGTCGATTGGGGTCAATCGGGCCTTCTCAAAGGCCGACAGGAGCTGGCGCAGGGTGATCTCAACGCCGGAGCGCATCTGCTCGGGCGTTGCCGCCGGCGTGGCGAGCGCGGCCTCGAGGCTGTCGATCACGGGAACCAGCGCCTCGGCAAAGTTTTCGATCGCGTATTTGTGCGTCTTCGCGATGTCTTCCTGAGCGCGGCGCCGGATATTTTCCATCTCGGCCTTCGCCCTCAGGTAGGCCTCGTGGTACTCCGCCACACGGGCTTGCGCTTCGATCAGCGCGGCCGCGTCGGAGGCAAAATGGAGATCTGCGCCGTCAACCAGACCGGCAACGGTGTCGGACCCGGCGGCAGTACCGGCTACGGAATCTGTGGCCGGATGCGAGTCGGGTGGCTCCGAAATGCCGGTTCCTGCTGAGGACGGCCCGTGTTGTGGCGACTGTTGTGGCGACTGCTCGGGCGATTGCTGGACGTCGGCCTTCGGCGCGGCGGGATCTGAAGGTGAGCGGGCATCAACCATGGATTTTGTGTCCTGTTTCGAAAACTGGGCCTAATCTGAGGGCGAGTTTGGGGGTTTCAAGTCCCCCCTGAGAAAACCAACAAGCACTCGATGCGCGCGGAGAACTCTGGTCTGCGATAGCATCGACGCGTACAGTTCAGTGCGCCCCTCAGGGTGACCATAGCCTGCCCGATACCGCGCCCCGCAGCGAGGAGAACATCCATTGATCGTCAAGCAAATCTGGACCGCCAATGCGTATCGCAATTTCAATTACCTGATCGCGTGTAGCGAAACCGGTGAGGCGCTTGCAATCGATCCCCTTGATAGCGCGAAGTGCCTCCAGGTGGCACGCGACGCCGGTTGGGAGATCACACAGATTCTCAACACCCACGAGCATCACGACCATACGGGGGGCAACCAGGCGGTGGTCGATCAAACAGGGGCGAAGGTGCTGGCCCACGCCCGCGCCAAGGACAAAATTCCTGGACTTTCACGCGGCCTGGTCGCGGGCGATATCGTGCGGGTCGGGAAGACCGTAGAGCTTGAGGCGCTTGATACGCCCGGCCACACGATGTGCCATATTTGCCTGCGAGCCCACGGGCAACAATCCGCGATCTTTACCGGGGATACGCTCTTCAATGCCGGCGCCGGCAATTGCCATAACGGGGGAGACGCCCAGTCGCTCTACAACACCTTTGCCGAGCAACTCGAAAACCTGCCGCCGGACACTCGGGTCTACCCCGGCCATGATTATGTGGAAAACAACCTGCGGTTCACCTTAGACCGGGAACCGGACAACGAGAAGGCGGCGGCCTTACTTGATCAGGTAACCGGCCAGGATCCAGCCGACCCCTATGTCAGTACGATCGCTGAAGAACGCGAGGTGAACACATTCTTTAGATTGAGAAATCCGTCGGTGATTGCTCAATTACGAGAGCGTTTTCCAGAACTGGCCGAGAATCCCGATCCGCGCACCGTCTTTGTCAAGCTCAGAGAACTCCGCAACAGTTGGTGATTGGGCCCGGAGCCCGGAGCCCGGAGCCCGG
>RFPW01000269.1 GCA_009925965.1 Betaproteobacteria bacterium | reverse complement strand
AGGGGCCGCGCTGGTCGAATTGGGGCGTTTTGAGTTGGCGCGGTCTTTTTACGGCAAAGCAATCGACATCGATCCGAAGTTTGCAGACGCGTATAACAACCGCGGCGTTTCGTTCGAGCGCGAAGCAAAACCTGCCGAGGCGATTGCGGATTTTGAGATGGCGATTGCCCTGCGCCCCGACTTTGTCAGTGCGCTGCTCAATGCGGGCATTGCCAAACAATCGCTGGGGCAGCATGGGGAGGCGATTGCGCATTACGACCAAATTTTGGCTTTGGTTCCCGATCACCCGGATGCGCTTTACAACAAGGCTCGTGCGTGCGGCCAAGTGGCCGACTTTACCCAAGCGGTCGTTTGGTTTGATCGTGTGCTGGCAAACAATCCAAACCACGCCCAGGCGTGGTTTGGTCGAGGGAATGCCAAGCGTGAACTTGGGGACTTTGCGGGCGCGCTGCGGGATTTAGGGCAGGCCTTAAGCCTCGATCCGGGAGACGCCGAAATTAAGTTTGGCCTGGCCTTGTTGCGCTTACTGGCGGGTGATTTCAGGTCCGGCCTTGCACTGCACGAGGACCGCTGGCGCGCCCGCGCGGCTAAACAGATGCTCACCGCGGTACCGCGCCTGGGACCCGCGGGCGATCAAGACCTTGATGGCAAGCGCCTTGCGATTTTTTCCGAACAGGGCCTCGGTGATTCGATTCAGTTTATTCGCTTTGCGCGCGATTTGAGCGCAGCCGGTGCGCAAGTGACGGCAATCGTTCACGCGCCTTTGGTTTCCTTGTTTCGTTCGTCTCGGTTGGCGCACGCGGTGGTTGATATTGACACTGCGCTCACGCCAATTGATTTTGCATGTCCACTCATGAGCCTGCCAACGTTGCTTGGCACCGATCTTGAATCGCTCGCGCGCGATCCGCGTTATTTGCAAGGCGATCCTGCCAAGACACGGTCGTGGCAGCAACGGCTGGGTGAAAATCAAAAATCTTGTCGGGTTGGACTGGCATGGAGTGGTAACCCGAAGCATGACAACGATGCACAGCGCTCGATCGCGCTCGAGCGGTTTTGGCAGGAAGCCCTTGAACCATTCGCCGATGGCATTGAGTTTTTTTGTTTACAAAAGGAGATGAGCGCGGTCGATCGAACCACCCTGTCGCAGTTGCCGATCCTTGATTATTCGACGGAGTTTCATGATTTCGAGACAACCGCCGCGCTTTGTGCATGTCTCGATCTCGTGCTTGCGGTCGATACCAGTGTGGCGCACCTTTGTGGCGCGCTCGGCAAGCCAACCTTGTTGCTGTTGCCATTCGTGCCCGATTGGCGTTGGTTGATGGGCCGCTCGGACAGCCCGTGGTATCCGTCGTTTACCTTGCTGAGGCAAGCGCGCCGGGGCGACTGGGATTCGGTGTTCGCGAGCGTGCGCGAGGCTTTAAGCGCCTATTGTGCCGGTCCCGCAACGCCGTGAGTACCCGTCCCGTTCCGGTAACTTGCCCTGGGTTGTCGTGCATGCACGAAGTCGTGATCGCCGCTGTTCGATACCAGCGCAACGCTCAGAGGTAAATTTTCTGCAGAAGGTCCAGCAGGGTCTTCCGCTGGGCGGCCGTCAGGCGAGAGGAACATTCGATTTCCAGGTCGGTTGCTGCCTGTTCGGCCTGCTGCATGAGTGCGGAGCCTTCGGGGGTCGGGTGCAGTCCCATGGCACGGCCATCGGTGGGGTGAGGTCGGCGATGGATCAGGCCACGCGCTTCCAGTGACTGGATCAGGCCCACCAGGTTCGGTGGCAGCAGGTTGAGCGCGGCGCACAGCTGGCGTGAGGTCACACCCGGGTTGTGCTCAATGACCGACATCACCGAAAAATCCACCGGGCGCAGGCCGAACTTCGCCATGCGTTCCAGAAAGACTTCGATGATCGTCAGCGCTGCGCGGCGCGCGTTGTAGCCCAGCAGGGTCTCCAGAAACGAGGTATCCACCTGGTCAACTGCCGTCAGGGTGGGCACGCTGCCCAAGGGTTTTTTGCTGCTCTCGATCGAGCGCTTGACGCTGGGTGCGGCGGTTCGTGCACTCATTTCCGGGCGGCACCCAGATAGGTGTCGATCACGCGCGGGTTCTGTGCCAGTTCGGCTGCAGGGCCGTGAAGTCCGATTTCGCCCATCTCCAGCACATAGCCTTGATCGGCCACGGCCAGGGCAGCGCGAGCGTTCTGCTCGACGAGTACGATGGTCACGCCCGTCTGGCGCAGGGTCTCGATGATCAAGAAGATGTCCTTCACGATCAGGGGGGCCAGGCCCAGGCTGGGCTCGTCCATCATCAGCACCGAAGGGCGCGACATCAGGGCGCGGCCCACGGCCAGCATCTGGCGCTCGCCGCCCGAGAGGGTGCCAGCCTGCTGCGCGCAACGTTCTTGGAGGCGCGGAAATAGATCGAACACCTCGGCCAGACGGTCCCGCCACCGGCTGTTACCCAGGCGCATCTGGCGGAAACCGCCGAGCACCAGATTGTCTTCCACGCTCATCGTGCCGAAGAGCTCACGCTTCTCAGGCACGAGGGCGATGCCCAGCATCACGCGCTCTTCGAGCGTGAGTTCTGCGATGGATTGACCTTCGAATTCAATGCGCCCCTTGCTGGGCAAGATGCCCATCAGGCTGTTGAGGAGGGTGGACTTGCCTGCGCCGTTGGGACCGATCACGGTGATTACGCTGCCCTTGTCGGCTTGCAGGCTCAGACCGTGCAAAACCTCGGCCTTGCCATAGCCGGCACGCAG
>RFPW01000268.1 GCA_009925965.1 Betaproteobacteria bacterium | reverse complement strand
AAACCAATTTCGCCATCAAGGTAGAAGGTCACACTGACTCCAAGGGAATCGGAAGCGACGCCGGGCGAGGCAACTGGGAATTGTCGACCGACCGTGCCAATGCGGCCCGCCGCGAAATGGTGTCTGGTGGGCTTCGGGCCGATCAGGTTGCTCAGGTGGTGGGCTACGCGGACAAACTCCGGGTCAACAAAGAAGACCCAAGCGATCCAATCAATCGGCGGATTTCGATTACGGTGTTGGCCAACACGGCCGCAGGGCCCAAGACAAAAGCGCCCGGAACGGAAGCCCTTAATGGGCTGAGTGGCGGCATCATGCCTGGGGCGTCGCCATCGGGCCAGAACGCGCCTGGCGCTCCTCTGGCGCCTGGACTCGCTGCGCCGACTCTTCCGGATTCTCCGCCGGCGATGGCGATCCGGCCTGAGATTAAGCGTGAAGTGCTGGAGGCCGCACGGCGCGCGGGTGGAATCGAAATGCTGGCACCGCTCCCTGCGGGTGCGCGCGGCAAGGGCGAACGCTGATCTCCATGTTGCGGTCTGTGCTGAGCCGGTTAGCGCCTGCAGCGACAATCGCGTCATTCGTGGGTCGGTATGCGGGTCTGCCGCTATTCACCATATGTCTCGTGCTGTCTTTCTTGCCGGCTGATTCACGCGCGGCTTCCGGCGCAGTGGTTAAAGCCAAGGTGGATGCGCATGGCAAAGGCGATGCCCATGGCAAGGCGGGCGCTGATTCGGCAGATCCCGACGCTCCAGAACCCGAAGAAGAAGATGCGGCCGTGGTCCTGCGCCGCCAGGAAGTCCCTGAGACGGCCGACGAAATTGTCCGTCTCTATCTGGCCCGGAATGAAGATTTGGTGCGCTTACAGGGTTGCCGCCAGCGTCCCAAGGGTTGTACGCCCGGGGTACAGCAGGCCATGCTGATTCGTTTGGAGCAGGCAAAAGAACTTATGGACGCGCTAGAACAGCGTGCCCGCAAACGCAAGGATATGCGCGCTGCAATGTGGCGTGGTCGGTTTGCGTTTGAGAACGGTGTGCGGATGGCTAATTCCGCGATCGACGTGACCGATCCTCAGCATCGGGATGTGGTGGTCCACATGCGCTCAAGGGCACGGCGAGAATTCAAGATTGCGTCAGACTGGCTTTCGGCGCCCTCGGCCATGGGTGATCCAGATGCCTGTTGGTATCTCGGCCGGGTGTGGGGCGAAGGCCTCAGCGGGACTCGCGACCCAGACATCGCGGCCAAACTGTTTCGCTGTGCGGCAATTGGCTATCGTGTGCGGGGCGATCTGGCGGCGGCGGTTCAGTCATTCCAGCGTCTGACTAAGCTTGTTGATCCGCGGCACCCGATGGCAGCCGAAGTCTACGCCCGGGTGTGGGCGGATGATTCCCGGTCTGCCAAAGGTCGCTCGCACGGATCGTCCGGTGATCACCATTAATTCATAAGCGAAGTTTGCAATGTCCAAGATTCTCCGTCCGCTTGCATGGATTCTCGGTTTACTGGTGCTTGTGGTCGGCATGTTTGCCGGTTTGCTCGCAGCGGGTGAGCAGGTCGAGTTGAACCGTTATTCGATGTCTAATCGATGCTCGATCCTGTTGGACCAGTACGACCAGTGCATGCTTGATAATGGCTACATCGCAGACGACAGGCGGTTTCCCGATTACTCCCGACGGTTTTTAGGGAACTTTGCGCATTCAATTCATCTGACGACGGAAGGGCCCCTTGGCGTCGACGACGAGCGCTACCGGCAGGGCCCAATGACTGCAAAGCCACGTAAGGCCGCCAAGGCCGGATCGGCGCCGAGCGCCCCGCCGCCAGCATTACCACCATCGGAGGCCAGCCGCGGTGGCGCATCCGTGCCGATGCCCGGTCCTGGCAAATAAAATTCCACTGATTAGAGCGTCACTGCCAAGGCGCCTGGCCGCCATCTTGGTGGCCTTGTGGTGCGTGTTTCCTGCCCTGATCCTCGGTGGGTGCTCAGAATACGATCAGGCGCGCCGCGTTTATGTCCAGGGTCGTTACGACGATGCGTTTGGGCGCATGCTCAAGATGGCGCAAGCGGGTGATAATCGCGCGCAGTACGATGTCGCGATGATGTACGTGCAAGGGATCGGGACCACCAAAGAACTGGAGCTCGGTTTTGGGTGGATGATCGAATCCGCCAAGAGCGGTAACATCGGCGCAATGAACGAGCTCGGTGCGATCTACGAGAGCGGCGTTGGCGCGCAACGCAACCTACCTGTCGCTTTTCAGTGGTACCGGCTTGCTGCGCAGGCCGATGATTCGATTGGGCAATTTAATGTCGCCAATATGTATGCTCGAGGGATTGGCGTACCAGCGGACATTGTCCGGGCCTGGGCATATTATCGGCGTGCTGCCAGCAATGGAGTTCTGACCGGACGCGAACGGGCCGCTTTGTTGGGTGAAAAGATGTCGGCTGCCCAGTTAGCCGAGGCCGAGGCGCTCGAGGACCGGCTTCGCAAGAATCCAACTCTGGACTGATCGGCATCGATGGCCGAGGACAGTGATGATCAGGAACGCAACCTAGACCCAACCGCGAGACGGCTGGAGCGGCTGGCCGAGCAGGGTCGCTTTCTGCAGTCTCGAGACCTGGTTGGGGCTTTGTTAATTGGATTTGGGTTCGCCGTGGCCGCTGGCCTAGGTGGGCTCTTCCTCGCCGGCCTGGTCCGTCTTATGAGCGCGAACTTCAGTCGGGTGGGCGAAGGGGACCTTGAACGGGTCCTGGTCGAGTGGGGTACTGAATTT
>RFPW01000267.1 GCA_009925965.1 Betaproteobacteria bacterium | reverse complement strand
TACACCAAAAAGTTTGGCATCCCCCCTTCCCCCAGTTCCCCCTATGCCTACGATCAGGTTTACGTCCTGAAGTCGGCGATCGAACGGGCAGGCAGCGCGGACGACACCAAAAAAGTTCTTGACGAAATCCGCAAGCTGCCAGTTCCGAAGGAGGCGGTGATGAAATATTTGCCGACTGGCGGAACGATGTTCGACGTCAATGGTCAGGCCTACACCTCAAACGGTGCCTTTCAGTGGCAAAAGGGAAAATGGGAGTACGTCTCGGATTTGCCATCCGATACTAAAACCTATTCCGACTACCTGCGCAGCCTTCGCAAATAGGAGCATTGGGGTGACCGGCGAACTCCGAATGGTTGGCGGGTACGGTTGCGACTGTGCTTGAGATCGTCCAGCAGATCTTGAATGGCCTGGCGATCGGGGCGGTCTACACCCTGATCGCCCTTGGTTTAACCGTCGTATTTGGCATTCTGGGTATCGCGCATTTTGCTCATGGTTCGGTCGCCATGCTCGGAGGCTATCTCACGTTTGCTGTTATGGAACGCTGGGGATTGCCGTTCTTTGTTTCAATGGCATTGGCCATGATCGCGGGGGCATTGGCCGGCATGTTGATTGAGCGTCTGGCCTATCGCCCAGTGCGCGATGCTCCGCATATCAATGCATTCATCATCGCGCTCGGTCTGACGATGATGGTCGAGGGCTTCAATCTCCTGGCATTCGGTGCAGATCAGGTCGTCATCCAGACGCCCTATCGAGCCGTGTTTAACGTTGGCGGGATTGCCGTGGCCGAATTGCGGGTGATCGTCATTCTTACGGCCTGTAGCCTGATCGGGATTACGGCGCTGTTGATCCGGAAGACGAAAACGGGCAAGGCGATCCGGGCCGTCGCCCAAAACCGAAACGCTGCGATTCTGATGGGAGTCAACGTGGAGCGGATCTCGCAAGTCGTATTCGGGATTTCGTCCGCGCTTGGCGTGGCGGCCGGTGCGTTAATTGGTGCATTGCTTGCGATCGCCCCGGGCGTAGGAGAGAGCCTGGCGGTCAAAGGCTTCGCGGTTTTGATCCTGGGCGGACTAGGTTCGGTACCCGGCGCGGTGCTGGGGGGGGTGATTCTTGGCGTCAGTGAAGCGATGGCGGCCGGGTTTATCTCATCGGCCTATAAGGATGTGATTGCGTTTCTGGTCATGATCGGCGTTTTGCTACTCAGACCGGAAGGACTGCTCGGCAAGCGATGAATCAGTTCCCAATGTTCTGGCTTAAGGGGTTCGGTGTGTGCATCACACTGATTGGTTTTCTGACCGTACCCAGCTGGCTGACGCTACCGTATTTTCTCCACCTGTTTATCCTCGCCCTGATTTGGACCATCCTCGCGCAGGGTCAAAATCTGATCCAGGGATTCGTGGGCTATGTCTCGATCGCTCAGGCCGGATTCATGGGGGTGGGAGCGTACTTCTCAACCCTCGTCAGCGTCACTCTGGGCTGGCCAGTGTGGTGTTCCATCGGTTTAACCCCGCTTTTTACCGGGCTGATTTCTGTTCTCGTCGGTTATCCAAGCTTGCGGGTCAAGGGGCATTACTTCGCCATCGTGACGCTCGCCTACAACATGGTCATTTTTACGATCCTGATGACCTGGAAGTCCTTGACTGGTGGCGAGGCAGGCATTCCAAATGTGCCCAGACCGGTCGCGATCGATTGGTTTGGAATCGCGATCAATTTTGAGGGCCGTAGCAATCCGAATTACTACTTTCTGGTCCTGGGGTTGGCCGCCCTTGCGACCGCGCTGTGTTGGATGATCCTGCACTCTCGCGTGGGCCGGACACTGCTGGCAATCCGACAAAACGAGTCGCTCGCCGAGTCGGTGGGTATCCAAGTCTGGCGCTACAAGCTGTTTGCCTTTGTACTCAGTGCCAGTTTTGCGGGCCTGGCCGGGGCACTGTACGCCCACTACATCGGGTTTTTGAATCCGGATCCTTTCGGGGTGGATCAATCACTGAACGCCATTCTGGCGGTCATTCTGGGGGGTAGCGGCACTCTCGCCGGACCGGTCGTCGGGTCGTTCGCTGTCGTATTACTTCCCGAGTATTTGCGGATCGCGGAAAGTTACCGGCTGATCACCTACGGCTTCATTTTAGTGGTCGCCACGATTTTTTTGCCCCGGGGTTTGGTACCGATGCTGGGCGCCGCGATCGGGGTGGCGCTGCGCCGCCTGGGAGTCGTTCGCCATGGATGATCTGCGCTGGTCGCCTGCAGAGGCGGCTTTTCTGGAACGAACGCGCGAGTTCGCTCAAGTCCAGGTGGCGCCCCGCGCCAGTTCATGGGTTAGAGACCGACAGAGTTGCAGTGACCTGCTTCCTGCTGCTTCGCGCATTGGCATTCTCGGGATGCGCGTCCCCGTCGAGATGGGCGGGCTTGGGTTATCCCTGCGTTGTCAGATGGAGGCGTTACGCCTGTTGGCGCAGGCCGATTTTGGCGTTGCCATGGCGCTGATCAATACCCATAACGTGGCCGAGCAGGTCTCGCGCCTTGCGACCCCCCACGTGCGAAAGCGCATTCTTCCAAGTTTGTTAGCAGGGCTCGATGCCGGTTGCACGGCAATCACCGAAATTGAGACTGGTTCTGACGTGGCGGCCATTCAGACCCGGGCTATCCCAGACTCAACGGGTTGGCAGATTAACGGTACCAAGGCCTGGGTGATCAACGCACAACACGCGACAAAGATCATTGTTTATGCCCAGACCTCGGCAGAACAGAGGACGGGTGGAATCGCCGCGTTCCTGATCGAAACCGATCAAGTCGGTTTTAGTCGCCGCGATGATTGTCCAGACCCCGGGATCTCTTCAATGGGGGTTGG
>RFPW01000266.1 GCA_009925965.1 Betaproteobacteria bacterium | reverse complement strand
GCGGCTGCCGGCCGGACGGTGCCCGTGCTCGACGACCGGCTGTCCGTCCTGGTTGTCCACGACGCGACCGGGTGCCGGAAAGCCAAGGTTGCCGCGTGCTTGACCGCTGTAGACGATGGTACTGTCCTGGGCGCCGCCGGGGATGCTGCCCACGCCCGCGGAAACGCCCTGGTGGGTCGAGCCAGCGGGACGATGCACTTCGGGCGTGCCGTCGCCCGTGGTGCCGGTCACGTGGGGCGCGAAGTTCCCGGCCTCGGGCCGACCCGCGGGATCGTGGGCCAGCGCAACCGTGGCGAACATGGCGAAGGTGGCGGCAACAATGAGGGAGGAGCGCATTGATCGGTTCCTTGGTTGAGCGGCGGACCATCCCGTGCTCGTGGAACTGTTGTTGCGGCTGAATGCCGACGTTTCTTCTCCGCGGCGTGACAAATGATGTCAGCAGATCCGTACGTCGGCCGTCTCGGCAATCGGACTGCCCAGAGAAGGTTGGATTCCGGTTCCCACCGCTGCTCCAGTTGGCTTTCCAACCCCATATTTACTTATGTTTAGTAGCGCCGTAAACCGCAGGTTTCCTGGGGTGTTGCCATCTGGCCTTGAGGGTTGGAGAACGCAACGAACCCGGAAATCTCTCTCCGGAGCGCCCAAATTCTCCAAAGCTTGAGGGTAGGCCGATTTAACCCTCAAGGTTCAAGTGACTGAAATTAAGTGTATTTATCTGGGATGTGCTTGAAGATTTTTGGCATTGCCAGCGCCTACCAAAAGAGTCTGGGAGAATAACTCCTGGCGTCGGGTCGCTCCCTCGGCACCCACCTCCCCCTCGCGCCGACCTCTCCAATACCGCCCCAGGCCCCAAAGCACCGATGTCAGGGCAGCGCGAATCGCCTTCGAGTTCAGCGCCTACCCTCGGTTCGGATCCACGATATAGACCGCTGCCCTATCGTTCCGCAGATCTGGCGGATGTATCGGTTGGACCACCTCGCCGCTCATTCCGCGAAAACCGACTCCCGGGTTGGACATCGCGGCCATTTCTGGCGAATTTGCGCCGGAGATCGGCGGGATGGCTCGCGATCTCGGGAATGTCGGAAAACGATCGTGTCAAAAAAGACTCTGACCGAACTGGTCTTGAAAATAGGCGGCCTGCCGCCGGCAGAGCGCGAGTTGGCAGCCGAGAGGTGGTTGCGCCGCCCTGGAGTGCCCGGGCCAGCCGCAGAACACGCGATCCAATATTTAGTGGGGATCTGGGAAGAATTTTTACAAGACGCCCAAGATGAAGATGTGAACCTCGCAGCCAATAGGCTCAGATCTAAATCTCGTACCGAAATAGTAGCCAAGGGCGCAGATACATTTTACGATGCTCAGTACCGACAATACCTTAACACAACAATGGGGGCATTCGCTGCGACTGCCACCCACGCTTTGATTGGTTCAGGCACACAGCCACCTACACTTAGGGCAGATCGCTTGGTACGGGCGGCGATGGTCACAGGCCGTCCAACGTGCCCTCCCATTGTCATACTTGACCACCAGTCAGTCGCTGTAGCCATACCGATACCCCGATCATTGTCAGCTAGTGACTACGGCGCACTCTGGCATTGGCTCACCCAAAACGGGGCGGTTCCCGATTCTGCGCGTCGTTGTATCGAGGGCCGAACTATCGACTCCCGGCGCGCAGGCGCTCGTGCGATCGAGAGATCCAACATGGCGAGCGTCATGGAGGTGGTGGAGGGTGCGCTAGATACTGGCCGGCTGGCGATACTTGCACTGCACCCGACGGATCCTGACGCCATGGGCCTGCACATCACGCTCTTTGGAGTAGTTGGTCGTGACGCGACGACCCTAGCAAAAGAGCATGGGCTCCCCGCCGAAGTCTTAGCACCGATGGTGGAGGCCGCGGCCGCGGAGGACTCTGAAATATTCTTCTTGGTTGGCGGTACTGACGAGGTGTTTACCCAGTGCTCCCAGAACCTGTTCGTGAAAAGGCAGCCCCGCAGTGACGACGCACCTGCAAAAGCCACGGGCTGGAAGCCATCGGATCCGCTCGCTGAACTGATGGGTGCTCAGTTTGAACTGTTCCAAGTGACGGTTTCGAGCCGCGGCGTGCCCGGCGCATCCCCACGTAACGGCGCCACAGGAAGCGTAGCGTATGTCGTTGAGTCGGCGAACCAAGACCTGCTCATGATCCCTTATCATCCAGGTAACTTCATCCATGGGCATGCGGCAAAGTTGTGGTCGAACCCTTACGGGGCAATCGTTGTGCGCGACGAGCATCATCACCTGCGGCAAGTCGTCTTACGCGGGCCCTGCCGTGTCATGTCCCATGAGGATATGTGCCGCGAGCACCCAGCTGTCATCAGGGTGGAGGTTGCTCGCAGCATGTCGGTATCGAGTAGACGGCCGCCACCCTACTGGTTCGTACAGACGGTATCTGAGGTCATCATGGAGACCGACGTGCTCCCGACCATGGTTCTCGACGAAAGCCGGCCAAGTTGTTCGTTAAATGCTGCAGGTGAAAGCAAATTCAGCAAAAAACCTGCATATTTCGATGCCCAAAACACAACACCCTACGATCAGGCACTTCAGCATCGCCGCGAGGACGCCGGTCGCCCCACCGACGCAAGCGGCGCCGAGTATCGTCGGTGGACATTAGAATCAACCAACGCGATGGAAGCTCGCGTTTCGCAGCTTCGACGTATCGCAGGAACGTAATTGCTCAACGCTCTGCGCCATAAGCCCTGTCGAGGCGAGGGGCAGGGATCTGTTTGACGTGACCACTGCGAGCTTACTTGAAGATCGGGGTGGAGCGGCAACCCAGCCGCCGGCGACGTCCCCACAGACGTCGGGGCCGCCGTT
>RFPW01000265.1 GCA_009925965.1 Betaproteobacteria bacterium | reverse complement strand
TCTGGGTTCCAACCCGGATGTTCGCGATCGGATCAAAGGCCGCCGCGATCCCGCCAAACGGCTCAAACCGGCGCGCATGAACCCGCGTGACCACCTGCATCAAGCCCTGTGCACCGCGGGGGCTTTTTGCCTTCGGATCAAAACGCGATTCGATCGACATGACAGCCAGAACGAGATGTGGATCAAGCTTGGCATCGCGGGCGGCCCGGTAAGCATTCACCACGATTGGACCCGCTTGGTCCGCAGCGACCTGATACGTACGGGTTATGAAATCGACCACATGGTGCTGCTCTTTGGAGAGCGCCGGCGTCGCAGGCGCAGGCCCCGACGTTACAGGCGGTAGCGGTTTAATCACCTTGACGGGCTCAGCCAGCGCTTCAGGCGCCACGGGCACCGTCGCAACGTTCATGGTGACTTCTGCCAGCAGTGGCTGGCCGGCAACTGGGACGGGTGGCGGGTTGAAAGGCGGCATCAACGGTGGCAAAGGCACGAGCCCAAGCAAAAGCCCCACCACAAGTGGCGCCATCATTTCAGCCCAACAGGAAAACCCGGACCGCTTTGTCTGCTCAGACAAATGGCCTCTGGCGATCCTCAGATCACGCATCCATTACCCTCTATTCCGACTGCAAGGGCGGCAAGGGTAAGCAACGACGCCCCTCCGTGTCAACCATCGGGGTCAGCATGCGAGAATGATCCCATGCGCTATCAAGACCTTCGCGATTTCATTGCCCAGCTCGAACGCAGGGGCGACTTGCGCCGCATCACCACGGCAGTGTCCCCTCATCTGGAGATGACCGAACTCTCCGATCGGGTCCTGCGCAGTGGCGGTCCGGCCCTGCTTTTCGAGCAGCCCCAAGATGCCAATGGACGACAATGGGGCATGCCCGTGCTGACGAATTTGTTTGGAACAGCGCAGCGGGTTGCATTGGGAATGGGTGAGGAATCCGTCGAAGCCCTTCGCGAAGTCGGAAAGCTTCTGGCCTACCTCAAAGAGCCTGACCCACCCCGCGGTCTGAAGGACGCATGGGAAAAACTACCCGTTTTGAGGCAGGTGCTGAGCATGGCACCCAAAATCGTTTCCGATGCCCCCTGGCGGTCGAACGTTTTTGAAGGCAATCAGGTCGATCTCGGACGCTTACCCATTCAGCACTGTTGGCCCGGCGACGCCGCGCCCCTGATCACCTGGGGGCTGGTGGTGACGCGTGGTCCGCACCGCACCCGCCAAAATCTTGGAATCTACCGCCAACAAGTAATCGGCCCGCGGCAGACCATCATGCGCTGGCTCGCCCATCGTGGCGGTGCACTCGATTTTAGAGATCATGCGCAAGCCCATCCGGGAACACCATTTCCGCTTGTGACCGTATTGGGGGCTGACCCGGCAACGATCCTGGGTGCGGTCACGCCAGTGCCCGATTCACTGTCCGAGTATCAATTTGCCGGGCTTCTTCGAGGCTCACGCACCGAACTGGTCCGCTGCCTCGGGTCCGATCTGCAAGTACCCTCGTCCTCAGAAATTGTGCTCGAAGGCGTTCTGCGTCCTGACCCCGACGGGAGCCTGACCGAACAACATGCCCGGGCACTGGGCTGGAAGGGCGCCTTACCTCCAACTGCGCGGACCGGGTGGGAGATGGCGCTCGAAGGACCCTTCGGCGATCACACCGGCTATTACAACGAACAAGATTGGTTTCCGGTCTTTACGATCGAGCGCATGGCAATGCGTGACCGGCCGATTTATCACTCCACGTACACCGGTAAACCCCCGGATGAGCCTGCCATCCTGGGGCTGGCTTTAAACGAGGTCTTCGTCCCGATCCTCGCCAAGCAGTATCCCGAGATCGTCGATTTCTGGTTACCCCCGGAAGGTTGCTCTTATCGGATGGCGGTGGTGTCCATCCGCAAGCAATACCCCGGGCATGCCAAACGGGTGATGTTCGGAATCTGGAGCTTTTTGCGCCAGTTCATGTACACCAAATTCATTATCGTGGTCGACGATGATGTCAATGTGCGCGACTGGAAGGAAGTGATCTGGGCGATGACGACGCGGGTCGACCCGGTTCGCGATACCTTGATGGCGGAATCAACGCCGATCGACTACCTGGATTTCGCATCGCCAGTGTCTGGCCTCGGGTCCAAAATGGGAATCGATGCCACCAACAAGTGGCCGGGCGAGACCCAACGCGAATGGGGTCGACCGATCGCGATGGACGCCACGGTCAAGGCCAAAATGGCGACGCTGCTCGACGCACTGGGGCTCGGAATTTAAAGCTGGCTGTGCACCCAGCGCAGCAACCGATCCTGGGCCTGTGTAGAAGCCTGAGCGCCGGGCCCGTTAACCAGCATCACCACCGCCCATCGGCGACCGGACGCGGCCTGCACATAACCGGCCATCGAGCGAACCTCATTGGCAGAGCCTGTCTTAATCCAGGCCTGACCCGTGATCGGCTCACCCTGCAGGCGTCGCTTCATCGTTCCATCAACTCCCGCCAAAGGCAAGGACTCGACAAAGACCGGCGCGAGGTTGGCATCAGCCGCCGCGTGGACCAGAAGACGGGCAAGCGAATCCGCGCTGATCCGTTCATTTCTCGATAAACCTGACCCGTTTTCAAGAATGAGGTCGGGCAATGTAAGTCCGCGACCGGCGAGCCAGTCAGCGATCACCTGCGCCCCTTTTTGGGTCGTCCCGGGCGCTCCCGCCCGATGGGCTCCGACCTGCAACAACAGTTGGCGAGTCATGACGTTGTTACTGAATTTATTCGCATCCCGAACCACATCCGCCAAATTGCGGGGCGAGACCCACTCGGCGAGGACTGGCCGCCCCTGGGCTGCACCCGGCACAATCCGAGCGGTACC
>RFPW01000264.1 GCA_009925965.1 Betaproteobacteria bacterium | reverse complement strand
ATGTTGATGAGGTCCTGCGAACGTGTTGTGAAAGGTTTCCTTGTCGGAGCGTGTCGACAATGCGGCAATCCAGACTTCGCAGCACCCTTTCGGAGTCGTCATGGATCTTGTTACCGACACCGCCCTACTGGCCGCAGGTATCGTCGCACACCCGCTCGAGATTGCCGCCAGTCTGCGCAGGCTGAACCGGCACCAGACTCAGGTTTTCTATTACCCGCATCGCGCGACGCCGACCTGGTCGAGCACCTTGCATTCCATCGATGACGAGCGGCGCGAGTTGCGGGTGTACACCCCCCGAATCGCCAATCGGAGCGAAGCCGAATCGGTGCGGATGGGCGCTGCCGGTGGTGGCACCCTGGTCAGCGAGCTCGACGGTGCACGCGTGCAGTTTCTGCTCGATCGGTTCGAACCTCAACGTCACCCCGAGGGTTGGGTCCTCGCCGGGGAACTCCCCACCCGAGCCTGGCGACTGCAGCGCCGCTCGGCATTCCGGGTCCGACCAGCCCATGAGTCTGCGGCCGTCGTGCGGGTACGGACGCCCGACGGATTGGTCGACTGGCAGATTGAAGACATCTCCGAGACCGGACTTTGTATCCGGCTCGATGACGAGGCCGCAGCACCCGCACTCGGGACCAAATGGTCGAATGTGTTGATGGAGATTCCGGATATCGAACTCTTGCGGGCAGATCTCGAGGTTCGGTGGGCAGTGACCAAAGCCGCTCGGCCAGGTGTCTCGCCCTCGCGCTGGATCGGCCTGACGATCTGTGGTTTGGAGGCCAATCAGGCGCAGCTGCTTCGACGCTGGATCCAGGAACATCAAGCACGTTTTGCACTCTCCAAACGGTTGGATGCAGTCCTGATCTGACGCGGATCAAAGAACTGCTCCCAGGTCTCCGAATTGCCGCGGAGACCTTCGGGTAACATCGCCTCGGTGCAAGCGGTCCTTGAAATCACGCTCCCTATTTTCGCGCTCGTCTTCTGCGGCTACCTCGGTCGGCGTCAGGGCTCGATTTCCGAACTCTCGGTTGATGCAATCAACCAGTTCGTGTTCATGTTCGCCCTTCCGGCGATGCTGTTTCGCGTGGCTGCAACCAACCCGTTGGCGAATTTGCTAGACGCGAACTTCGCCGCGGCCTGGCTTTGCGCGGCTCTGCCGATCTATGCCATTGCCTATGGTGTCGGGCGCCGCTGGTTGGGCGGTGATCGGGCCCAGTCAGCCGGCTGGGGGCTTAACGCCGCGCACGGCAATGTCGGCTACATGGGATTGCCCCTGGCCTCTGAGATCGGCGGAGCCAAGGCAATGGCACCCATTCTCATGACCGTCATCCTCGATGTATTTGTCATCATTACCATGACAATCATTTTGCTGGAATTCGCGCGGCAGCCGTCCGCTGAACCCCGCTCGGGCTCAAGGGATCACGATCAGGATCACGATCACGTTCAGGATCAGACATCTGGTCTGCAGCGGGCAGCTGAGGCCGCGCGATCAACTGGCCTGGGGTTGTTGCGCAGCCCCTTGGTCTTGTCGATCGGTCTTGGGCTCGTGTGGTCTGCAACCGAGTGGAAACTGCCGATGGTGGTTGACAACTTCGTACGTCTGCTCGGTAGCGTCGCAGGACCGTCTGCGCTCTTCGCGATCGGCGCCTCGCTCGGTGGCAAGGCGGTTGCCCGCGACCCCGCCGTTCCGGTGATGTCAATCCTGAAAATCTTCGTACATCCGGCTCTGGCCGCCGTGACAATGCTTTGGCTTTTTCCGGTCGGGGCCTATGCCGCATCGATCGGCGTGATTGCTGCAGCGCTACCAGCCGCCAGCAACGGTTTCATTATCGCGCAGCGCTATGGCCTTGAGGTCGGCTCCATCAGCTCGTCCATTGTCATCGGCACCATCATTTCGCTCGTCACGGTGTCGATCGCGGTGTGGGTGCTGCCTCTGCCCTAATCATCGACTCCCTACGCTTCCACGCCCTGGGTAACGAGTGCCTCGGCAAGCGCACTCCATGCATCTTCAACATGCTCATTGGCTAACACGGGGAAATCGGCCGTGACTAATCGGCGGCCAGTTTCGGCGTCCTCGAGACCCACCCGAACCGCCACACCCAATTCCTCGACTGCAGTCGTTGTCAGGCGCGCCCGCAACGCCGACGGGCCACGACCATGCTGAGTCTCGATTGCGGCCAGAATGCGCCCCAGTTCAAGCGAGCGGCGGGTGATCGAGGCCATTCGGAGCGCAGAGAACCACGGGAAGACGCCGATCACGTCTAATTCGGACTCGAAATCCTCGGACAATCGGGCCGCTGCATCCCCCAGCCAAGCCTGTTCGGCGTCGCTCGCGTCGGCAGACTCCAGCGCAAGTTCAGCCTCAGGTAATTCGATTGTCGCGAACGGCAGCAGGCGCACCACCACCTTGCCCTCGGTAGGGTCGCCGTCATGAACAAGCGCCGCGGCCTCTTCGCCACCCGCGGTGAGATCGTCAAATAAAGCCGCAGCAAACTCGGCCACTGCCACCCAATCGAGCGAATCGGCCGCTACGGGACCCGTCATTGACGCGGCAAAGGACGCCCGCCCCGCTTCGCCAATAAGCGCCCGCATCTGTAACGCCGCGGTCAGCGCTTTGACCGTCTCCGGGTCGATCTCTTCCGGAATCGCGGCTGCGGGCCCGACGATCACGAGGGCATACAACCGGGATTCAAAAACGGCGGATTCCTCAGCGCCGGTCTCGGCCACCGCGACATGGGTTGCCGCGTGCTCAATTAACTCGCGCAGGCGCTCAAAGGCCTCAAGACCTAATTCATCCGCGATCCGCAATGCCTCATCAAGGCGATCGACCAGACCCTCATCCAGCAGGTGATCCACCAGTCGCAACGCCTCATCGCCATCGGGATGTTC
>RFPW01000263.1 GCA_009925965.1 Betaproteobacteria bacterium | reverse complement strand
TTGTTCAGGCTCAGCATGAGCTCGACGCATTCAATCTGGCGGGCGGGCTTCATCCGTCGCAGCAAGCGCATGATTTCGGCAGCAAAGTTCGCATTTTTGAGCATTTCTACAACCTCAGCGCAGATCCCGTTCAAGAGGTCGCGGCGACGCCGGATAGCGTCGACATTGACGTCCAGCGCCTTGGCCAAGCGCTCTTCGGGGACGCCGCGCTCCAGGGCGCGCAGGATCATGTAGTGCTCCTGCACGGTTGCAAGCCGGCTCACCCGCTTATTGTAGGTATAGGCTTCGTCGTCCTTGGCGCAGAGGGGCCAACGGCCATGGCAGGTACCCGGCGCAGCCCATCACCGGTCACGCCCACGGCGGCGGTGAACGCAACGGAGACGATGCGCCTGGCGTCGCGTACCTTCACGTAGGTCGGGTCGAGCCAAAGATTTGGGCCAGTCATTCTCGATCGGGCGGTTGAGCGAGTCCTGCATGCGACCATCAATTTCGCCACACTAACGGCCGACCTGGCCTTTGCTGACGCCCTCCATACCCTCGGACCGCAGCATGGTATCGATGGACCCGATTAAAATTCGTAAGACATAACAAGTGTTTTTACCAATTCCTGTGGCGTCTAATCAAGGATGTCATGGCCTCATTGCCTGGATAATCCGACGGCGCAGCCATCAATGCCGCTGTTTCGAAGGCAGCCAACGCGATTTCCCTGCGGTCTACACGCCCGAGACTGGCAATGAATTTGATCGATTCGACGACATGGTGCGCATCGCTCCCCACACTACTATGGACCCGGAGGCAGCGTGTTGAGTTGATCCCAGGCGGCAGAAGCGCCTCAATGGCTTCAATCCTGCTCGAGGTCTGAAACAGGGCAAAGCGCTCCAACGCGTAGGCGTATCCCAACACGGCAATTGGGCGCGGGCTGTGGGCAAAACGCTGAAACATCTCCACCATGGCCAGTGAAAAGGCAGGCCGGATATCCTGCACAAATGCTTCGGCACGAAGACCTAGAGACTCTAAGTCCTTCAAGGCCAGAGCATCATGCCCGGCTTCCTCCTCGGCAATGTGCAGACAGTATTCCGAGATTGCTTGGTTTCCCACCGCGCTGAACCGCGTCGCCACATGGCGCATCATTGGTGGCGTTGCGTGTGTGGTCTGATAGCTGCCTGCAAGGCTATATACATGGCGTTCAAGCGAGGGTTCCTCAGAATCCGCCGCCGTTCTCCCAGAAACACGGCTAGAATGTCCCGCCAAAAGGGCGCCAGCCAGCAACTGGCGTGTGTGCGGAGCGCGGCCCTGCTCCATCAAATACTCAGACAAGACTAGTCCGCCGAACTGGTTGGGGCGCTGGTACCAGAAATTTTTGTCATCGGCGACCACCAGAGTACCATTGGGAAATTTGAGGATTTCGGATTCGCTCATTTGTATGAATTCTCCATTAGGCAAAATTTATGATCGCGGATTTAACATTCGTAGCGAAAACCATCGATGCCCTGAGAGGTTTACGGTGGTGCGATGGCAGTTCAGAGATTTCGGCTGACGGTGGTTGACCGTACAATCATCGAGTTGCGGCGGCGAGACGGCTGCAGCATCCGCATGATTGCGCGGGAGCTGGGCCGCTCCCCGGGCACGGTCTGCGATGAGATCAAGCGGCACGGCAAAGTCGCGGGCTACCGGGCAGCAAAAGCCGAGGCGGATGCCGCGGCCGGCCGCGGCCGCTCCGGCCGCAAGCTGCGACTGGCGCCCGATGGGCCGCTATTCGCGGGGATCGCCCGTCTGTTGCGGCTTGGCTGGTCGCCCGAGCAGATCTCGGGTCGGCGCAAACGGATGGAGAATGGCATGGAGCAGCCTTCCGGCCTGCGGGTCTCGCATGAGGCGATCTACACCGCGCTCTATGCCCTGCCGCGCGGCGAATTGCGGCGTGAGTTGCTGTCTTTTCTGCGTCAGGCCAAGCCCATGCGGGGCCGCAGGCCGAAGGGGTCGGGACGGCGCGGCAAACTCGTGGGCATGACCAACATCAGGGAGCGGCCCGAGGAGGTTGGGGGCCGCCTTGTGCCCGGCCACTGGGAGGGCGATCTCATCCTCGGTGCCGGCGGCGCCAGCGCCGTGGGCACGCTGGTGGAACGCACCACCCGTCTGGTCGTGCTGGTGCACATGGCGGCGCGCAAGGCCGATGTTGCAGCTTCGGCCTTCGCCGGCGCGCTGAACGCCATCCCGGCCCCCTTGCGTAAGACGCTGACCTACGACCAGGGCAAGGAAATGGCCGGACATGAAGGCCTGGCCGCGCAGACCGGCATGCGCATCTTCTTCGCCGACCCACACTCGCCCTGGCAGCGAGGCTCCAACGAGAACACCAACGGCTTGCTGCGCCAGTACCTGCCCAAGGGCAGTTCCCTCGCTAGCCTGGACCAAGACGACCTCGACATTGTCGCCGCCAGCCTCAACGATCGCCCCAGGAAGACACTCGACTACGCCACGCCGAACGAGGCATTCAACAGCCTACTTGCAACATTGGCCGGCGGGAGCGAGACACAGAACGGCGGTGGTGTTCGCTACGAATGTTGAATCCGCACAGCCATATGTGGGAAGGCCGGACACCCTGACCTCCAGCTGCGCCTCATAGGTCGGGTCCGACGCATCGACCACAAACAGCAGCAGAGATGCTTCCAGCGCCTCCAGCAACTGCAGCTAATGAGTCAACTAGCAAAATGCGATCATTATTTGGAATGTTGCCCTTTGAATCGATTAATCCTGATTCATGTCCAATAGCTGTAACTGTTCCGACAGTGTCGAAGAAGTCAGATAGCAAAAGAGTGAATACAAAGAGGATTGCAGCAACTAGTGAAATTCTTTCGAAAGATCCGAAGAGGCTGAACTGTCCTAGAAGACCAAAATCAGGTGAAGCAAC
>RFPW01000262.1 GCA_009925965.1 Betaproteobacteria bacterium | reverse complement strand
GGGCTTGATCAGCAGGCGCAGGGACGTTTTGTCGTTTATGACCTCGGCGGTGGCACCTTCGATGTCTCGATCCTGCAGCTCAGTCGCGGTGTATTCGAAGTCTTGTCCACGGGTGGCGATACCGCGTTGGGTGGGGATGACTTTGACCGGACGTTATTTGAGTACCTGACCGGACTGATTCGGCCGGCTGCGCTACCCGGTTCGACGCCATCGGCACTCAGCGATACCGACACGAGCACTCTGAGTGACGCCGATACGAGCGCCCTGCGGGTCGAATCCAGGCGGGTTAAAGAGCTTTTATCAACGCTCGCGGAAGTTCACGTGGACTTCAGATTGCCTTCTGGGCAACACGTGGTGGCCACCGTGACGGCGGCTGAGTTTGAGCAGCGTTCGGCTGCATTACTCTCTCGCACGATCCTGACCACACGCCGTGCACTCCGCGATGCGGGGATGCAGGCGAGTGACGCCGATGGCGTCGTGCTGGTGGGTGGCGCGACCCGGATGCCCGCTGTGCGTCGGGCTGTGGCCGATTTGTTCGGGCGTGAGCCGCTGACCAATCTGGACCCAGATCAAGTCGTCGCGCTGGGTGCGGCGATGCAAGCGAATCTGTTGGTTGGCAACCGAGCGCCTGGCGATGACTGGTTGTTACTCGATGTGATTCCGCTATCCCTGGGTCTCGAGACGATGGGGGGGCTTGTTGAGCGGATTCTCGCGCGCAACACGACCATCCCAGCAGCCCGTGCTCAAGAATTCACGACGTTCAAGGATGGCCAGACCGCGATGGCCGTGCATGTGGTTCAGGGTGAGCGCGAATTGGTCGCCGATTGTCGATCGCTCGGGCGATTTGAGCTCCGCGGGATTCCACCGATGGTTGCCGGTGCGGCCCGGATTCAGGTGACGTTTCAAGTCGATGCCGATGGCTTGTTGTCAGTCGCGGCACGTGAACTCAGCACCGGGGTTGAGGCTTCGGTGACCGTCAAACCATCGTACGGCCTGGGTGACGAGGCGATTGCGCAGATGCTGACAGACGCCTTTGGACATGCCGAAGAGGACGCCCGATTGCGCAGTTTGCATGAGCAAGGCGTCGATGCCGAACGGTTGTTATTGGCGACGCAGACCGCGATCGATCAGGATGGCCAGCTTTTGTCGTTGGCTGATCAAGCCTTGATTGGTCAGCGGATGGCTGAATTATCGGTGCTTCGCGAGACGCTTAAGGATGCAGATGCGCTGAGGGCGGGCATCGCCGCGCTTTCGGCTGCGACTGAGGGGTTTGCGGCGGCGCGAATGGATCAGGCCGTGCGTCAGGCACTGGCCGGCCGGCGGGTCGAGGATCTTGATACGAATGTTTGAAACGAATGTCTGAACTTTATGCCGATCATTAACGTGTTGCCGCATGCGGCGCTGTGCCCTGAGGGCCTGACGTTTGAGGGGACGGTGGGGGTTAACCTCTGCCGTCAGTTACTCGATCAAGGCATTGCGATTGAGCACGCCTGCGAGCTGTCGTGCGCTTGCACCACGTGTCATGTCATTGTGCGAGCCGGTGGCATGTCGCTGGCGACCGCCACCGATGCCGAAGACGACCTGCTGGACAAGGCATGGGGCTTGACCGCGCAATCGCGCTTGTCTTGCCAGGCCGTTCTGAGCGACCAGGACCTCACGCTCGAAATACCCAGATACACCATCAATCACGCCCGGGAAGGCTGACTATGAAGTGGACCGATACGATTGATATTGCCATCGCCCTCATCGATCATCATCCGGACATCGATCCAGTGTCCGTGCGGTTTACCGACCTGCAACGCTGGGTCCTGGCACTGCCAGGCTTTGATGACGTGCCTGAGCGCTGTGGCGAACGGATTCTCGAGGCCATTCAGCAGGCCTGGATCGACGAACTGTAAGAACAACAATCAGGTGGCCGCGACCAGCAGGACGATCAGGGCACCCGAACCACCGTCGATTTCGCGCGGCTGGCAAAACGCTGCAACCTCGGGCCGCTGAACCAGCCAGCGGGGCACTTTGTGCTTGAGCACGGGCTCGCGTCCCGCGGAGCCCAGCCCCTTGCCATGGACAATGCGCACGCAGCGGATGCTGCGTCGGTTGCAGCTCGACAAAAAGGTGACGAGCGCCTCGCGCGCTTCATCGGTTCGCAATCGGTGCAGATCGAGTTCGTCCTGAAGGACCCAGCGCCCGCGGCGTAAATCGCGCAGGACTTCGGGTCCGATCCCGTCTCGGCGCCAGGACAAGCTGTCATCGATCTCGAGTAGCGTCTCAACTGAAAATTCATCGGACAGACTCTCGGCGAGGGCAGCCTGTTCGTCGGCCACGCGCATGGCCGGGATCGGTGGAATCGGCTTACGAGGCGCTAGTACGCGAGCCGGGCTCTGGGGCATCGGAGTGACGTCTTCCATGGCCGCTTGGAAGGTGCGTGCATCGCGCGTGCGCTCGGCCTCTTCCGCTCGCCGTCGTGCGGCTTGGAGGCGTTCGAACCGGGCCGATTCGACCAGCGCATCCCGAACGCTGACGAGCTCTTCGAGGCTCGACAGACGTCGAGGACGGGCAGGTGCACGGGCTCGGGTTCGTTCAAGCTTCGAGGAATCGGTGGGCATCGAGGGCCGCCATACATCCGGTGCCAGCGCTCGTGATGGCCTGGCGATAGACATGGTCTTGAACGTCGCCGGCCGCAAAGACCCCTTCGATACTGGTCATGGTGGCGTAGCCATCGGCGCCGCCCCGGGTTTGGATATAGCCATTTTTCATGGTGAGCTGCCCTTCAAAAATGCCGGTATTGGGCGTGTGGCCGATCGCCACAAAAAGCCCTTGCACCGCAAGCTCGGTTTGGTCGCCATTACGGCTGTCGCGCAGGCGAAGTCCGGTCATGCCGCCCTCATTACCGAGAACTTCATCGATTTC
>RFPW01000261.1 GCA_009925965.1 Betaproteobacteria bacterium | reverse complement strand
GTCGGGTGGACCCGCAATTCGAACCCCAACGGCAGGCCATCCCGCTCACGGCGTCGTGCGATACCAAGCAACTTGATGCGATAGCCCAGTTGTTCTGCAAACCGAATATCTTTCGCATCGAGATGACGAATTCCCTCGATATGGGCAGACTCAAAACGCATCGGTGTGCCGAACGCAATCGCGGCCATGATGGTCGCCTTGTGCGCGGCATCGATCCCGTCGATATCAAAGGTGGGGTCGGCCTCGGCGTAACCGAGTTGCTGGGCTTGCGCGAGCACTTCAGCGAAAGGCAGGCCGCGCGAACGCATCTCCGACAAAATGAAATTCGTTGTACCGTTGATGATGCCGGCAATCCATTCGATCCGGTTTGCAGCCAGGCCTTCACGCAAGGCCTTGATGATCGGAATACCGCCGGCCACTGCCGCTTCAAACGCCACCATGACGCCACGCTCATGGGCCGCAGCAAAAATGGCATTGCCATGAACTGCGAGCAGCGCTTTGTTGGCCGTCACCACGTGTTTACCGGCGGCGATGGCCCGCAGAACCAGGGTGCGCGCAATGTCATAGCCACCAATCAGCTCGACGACCACATCAATATCGGGCGCTTCGACCACGGCGCTCGCATCGGTGGTCACTTCAGCTCGACCATCCGCGACACGGGTCGCGCGATCGAGATCGAGGTCTGCAATTCGAACGATCTGTATGGCACGCCCGGCACGCCGCGCAATCTCATCGGCATTGCGCGCCAACACCGCGAAAGTTCCGGCACCAACGGTGCCAGCACCGAGAAGGCCAACGCGCACGGTCATGCTGCCACCCGCGGGATCAGACCATCGCGTCGGAACATATCGCGCACGCCGCGCACCGCTTGACGCGTTCGTTGCTCGTTTTCAATCAGCGCAAACCGGACATACGAATCCCCTAATTCGCCGAAGCCGATGCCGGGCGACACCGCCACCTTGGCGTCGGCCAACAACTTGCGCGCAAACTCGAGTGAGCCTGCCGCGCGATAAGGCTCGGGAATCAGGGCCCAGATGTACATCGAGGCACGCGGCAAATCGACCTGCCAACCCGCCTCAATCAGACCGCGGGCGAGAACATCACGGCGGTTCTGGTATTGCAGACGAATCTCTTCAACGCAATCCTGTGGGCCATCAAGGGCAGCAATCGCCGCGACCTGAATCGGTGTGAAGGTGCCGTAGTCGTGATAACTCTTGATCCGGGCAAGAGCCGAGACGAGACGTTGATTACCGACCATAAATCCGATACGCCAGCCCGCCATGTTGTAGCTCTTGGACATGGTAAAAAACTCAACCGCCACATCGCGAGCCCCCGGGACCTCCATGATTGAGGGCGCCCGAAATCCATCGAAGGTGATGTCTGCGTAAGCAAGATCATGGACGACCAGAATGTCGTGCTCGCGCGCGAGGGCAACGATGCGCTCGAAGAAGGGCAACTCAACGCAGATCGCGGTCGGATTGCTGGGGAAGCCCAGGATCATCATCTTGGGCTTTTTGTCCTCCGTCGCGAGATCGGCGATCGCATGTTCGATCCCAGCAATGAAATCGACCCCGGGCTCCATCGGAACCGAACGGATGTCGGCGCCGGCAATCACCGCGCCATAGATATGAATCGGATAACTGGGGTTGGGTACCAGCACGACATCGCCACGATCGAGCGTTGCGAGCATCAAATGTGCAAGACCTTCTTTGGAGCCAATCGTAACGATGGCCTCTGAATCCTGATCGATCTCCACATGGAACCGGCGGCCATACCAGTCGCTGATGGCTTTGCGCAATCGCGGAATCCCCTTGGACACCGAATACCCATGGGTATCGGGCCGCTGGGATGCTTCGACCAGCTTGTCAACGATGTGCTGGGGGGTCTCGCCGTCAGGGTTGCCCATGCTCATGTCAATGATGTCTTCGCCGCGGCGGCGCGCAGCCATCTTGAGCTCGGCAGTGATATTGAAGACGTAAGGCGGCAGACGCGCAATACGCGTAAATTCGCGTTCCGACATAGCTTTAGATACCGAGTTTGGTGCGCAACATCCGATAATGTAGCAATTATCGATGGAGTTACCGTGAAGTTGCATGTCGAAGGGGCCGGCGTCGGCTCCAGAATTACCGCCTATGGCGATGACTGGATTGAGGTCGACCGGGTACGTCACCAGGGCGCTCTGGCCCTGATGCCAGAACGCGGTGTCATGCCCTGGCCAGAAGCGCAATTTGAGGCGCTGACGGCCGCGCATTTCGATGGCCTGATCGAGTGGCAGCCCGACGTTGTTCTGCTCGGTACGGGCGCCCGGCTAAAGTTCCCCCATCCACGGCTAGTCGCCGGTCTCGCCTCCATTCGGGTGGGTGTCGAGGCCATGGACACGGCAGCCGCGTGTCGCACCTACAACGTGCTCGCTGGCGAGGGGCGGCGCGTAATTGCCGTCTTTTTACCGACTGTCCTAATCCCTTAATCGTCAATTAATAGGCTTGTGATAATGTCAAAGAGTGAGCAAATTGAAGTTCCCGTGATCCCGACAGTCGGCCAGCGCGTGCCCGATTTCGTGGTCCCCTCGACCGCTGGCGAATTCCGTCTGGGCGATCAACGCGGCGTCGCCGTTGTCCTTTATTTTTATCCGAAAGACAACACCCCCGGGTGCACGGACGAGAGTCTGCAATTCCGCGACCGGCAGGATGCGTTCACGGCGGCCGGAGCCCTGATTGTTGGATGTTCGCGGGACAGCCTGAAGTCTCATACCAATTTCCAGACCAAATTCGAGTTGCCATTCGCGTTGCTGAGCGACGCGGACGAGGCGCTTTGTGGGCTGTTTGATGTCGTCAAAGCCAAGACCATGTATGGCAAACCCGTACGCGGAATAGAACGTTCAACTTTTCTGATAGACCGGTCTGGACACCTCGCGAAAGAGTGGCGCAAG
>RFPW01000027.1 GCA_009925965.1 Betaproteobacteria bacterium | reverse complement strand
AACCATCAAACAAATTAACGCCGAAACCCGTGCGGTGAATCGACTTTAAAAACTGCTTCGGAATAATGGCATCGGTGTCAACATTGGCACGATCCAGGGGAGCCACCAAGCCCCGATGCACGGTAAATTGATCCATGGTCTAGGTCCTGTTCCTGGCCTTTGATTCAGGCGAGCTGGCGTACGTCGACGAAATGCCCGGCGATCCCGGCCGCAGCCGCCATCGCGGGGCTCACAAGATGAGTCCGGCCTCCGGTTCCCTGGCGTCCCTCGAAATTACGGTTACTCGTACTAGCGCATCGCTCCCCGGCCTCGAGCCGATCGTCATTCATCGCGAGACACATCGAGCAACCCGGCTCACGCCACTCAAAGCCCGCATCCCGAAAAATTTGATCTAGCCCTTCGGCCTCGGCCTGTGCCTTAACCAATCCAGAACCTGGAACCACCAGGACCTGCCGCACAGAATCCGCTTTGCGACGACCGCGCGCAACCCATGCAGCCGCTCGCAAATCCTCTATTCTGGAATTCGTACAAGACCCGATAAACACCCGATCGATCCGGATGTCAGTGATTGGGGTGTTGGGGACGAGACCCATGTACTGTAAGGCTCGTTCGTAACCCTCCCGGCGCCCCGCGTCCTTCTCGCGATCGGGGTCTGGTACGCGACCATCAATCGTAGTCACCATCTCCGGGGAGGTGCCCCAGGTCACCTGAGGTTTGATGGTTGCCGCATCGAGAAGGACTTCGGCATCAAAACGAGCATCGTCATCGCTGACCAACCCACGCCATAGGGCGACGGCCCGATCCCACTCCGCGCCCTGCGGCGCCATAGGACGGCCACGCAGATAGGCGATGGTCGTGTCGTCAACCGCCACCATGCCTGCGCGGGCGCCCGCCTCGATCGACATGTTGCACATTGTCATGCGGCCTTCCATCGACAGGGCTCTGCCAGCAAATTCGATTGCGTAACCGGTCCCGCCAGCGGTTCCGATCTGTCCAATGACCGCCAGCACGAGGTCCTTGGCCGTGACGCCGCGGCCAACGACGCCTTCAATGCGAACGCGCATCCGCTTCATCGGCCGCGCCACGAGGGTTTGGGTGCCGAGAACGTGCTCAACCTCGCTCGTTCCGATCCCGAAAGCCAAACAAGCGAACGCGCCGTGCGTACTGGTATGACTATCGCCGCACACCACCGTCATGCCGGGCAGGGTCGCGCCCTGCTCCGGTCCGATCACATGGACGATGCCTTGGCGGCGATCTGCGATATCAAAATACGTCAGTTGATGCTCGCGCGCATTCTGGTCGAGCGTTTGGACTTGCAGTCGCGCGATTTCATCCGTGATGCCGGCGACGCCTGCTGAACGATCCGTGGTGGGCACATTGTGATCGACCACTGCCAGATTGGCAGACCCACGCCAAAGCGGGCGCCCCGCCAGCTTGAGGCCTTCAAAGGCCTGCGGGCTGGTCACTTCGTGCACCAGATGGCGGTCGATGTAAAGCAAACACGTGCCGTCATCCGCGCGATGAACGACGTGCGAGTCCCAGAGTTTGTCGTACAGAGTGCGGGCAATCATGGTCAATCCGAGGGCGATTCAGAGCGTTTGATTATGCCAGCGCTCGAGTTGCCGCGATGATTTCGAGCGAACGATCCAGTGGGGCAAGATCAGCCAAGCGGTGATCTGCCCCCGCCCGTTCGCCCAACCAGAGCCACTCGAAAAGCGGGCGAAGCGTCATTTGCGAGGGGTCTCGCACCAGGACCCAAACCTCATCCCAGATCACCACGTTGGTCGTCGCCACCGTAGGTGCCAGGCGGCGTAGGTAGCCGGCCTGCTCGAGCAAGTCAGACATTCCCAATGCCGCTGTCGCGTCTCCATTGAAGAGTGGCTTCAAGGCCGCGGCGGTCCTCGGCGGCCCCGAACTTTTGGACCGTTCAGTCAGGGCCACGAGGACCTCCCGGGCGAGCGCGAATCGGGCCCCCGGAGATTCAGGCGCGCGGGTCATGGACGCCACGCCCCAGCGCGGCAGGTTTGCGGCCAATAGAGCGCCAGCCAGAACGACCAGCCACAAGGTGTAGAGCCAAACCAGAAAGGCGGGCAGCGCGGCGAAGGTCCCGTAAACCACGGTAAAACTGTCAACCTGCCGGACATACCACGCAAAGCCCCCCTTCAGGAACTCAAGAGCAAGGCCGGCAAATGCACCCGCAAGAAGCGCGTCACGCCAGCGCACGAGGGTGTTGGGTAACAGGCGATAGAGCAGCGCGACCGCGACGGTCGTCATCAACCATGGAACGATGTCGGTCCATGCACTCGCCGCGACTGCGCCCTTGTGGCCAAGCGATCGCGTAACGGTCCAGAAATAAGAATGAATTGCCACACTGCCGCCGGCCAACAAAGGCCCCAGCGTCATGATCGTCCAGTAAAGAGCCAGCCGGTGGGCCCATGGCCTGCGGTCGGCGACGCCCCAGATGCCATCAAGGGTGCGCTCGATCGTTCTGAGCGCGGACAAGGCCGTCAGAAAAAGAATAAAGATTCCAACGACCGACAATTTATCGGCCTTTGATGCGAATTGATTCACATACTGAACGACCGTTTCGCTGAAGGCCGGGGGAAACAGTTGACTGGCAAAAAACGCCTGCAAAGAACCACGCAAGTCACCAAACGCTGGCAGGATCGTGAGCACTGCAAACGCGATTGCAACCATCGGCACGACGGCCAGCAGCGACAAGAAAGCGAGGCTCGAAGCCGTCTGGGCCACCCGCGCTTCGCGAGCCCGCATCGACAGCAAGCGCAAGAAAGCCATCGCATCCAGGACGGATGGGCGGTTGGCAAAAGCATCGGTCATTGGATCTTCGGTCCGTGAGGTTGAGCCCATGTTACCTTCGCTGCATGCAAGAGATCCTGGTCCTTTACTGGAGTCGTAACGGCTCAACACGCCGGTTGGCCGACGTCATTGCCGAAGGCGTCGAATCAGTTCCCGGTCTTAGTGCCCGTCTGCGCACGGTGCCCGATGTATCGACGGTTTGTGCCGCCGTGGCGCCCGAAATTCCGGAACAAGGACCGCCATACGCCGAATTGCGGGATCTTGAAGAATGCATCGGTCTGGCAATGGGTTCCCCCACACGGTTCGGCAATATGGCTTCCGCCCTAAAACACTTTCTGGATACCACGACGCCTGTGTGGATGGCGGGCAGTCTGGCCGGCAAGCCCGCAGCCGTGTTTACCTCAACGGGTAGCATGCATGGCGGCCAGGAAACGACCCTGGTCAGCATGATGTTGCCGCTATTGCATCACGGCATGCTGATCGTTGGCCTGCCGTATACGAACCCTGAACTCTCCCGCACCCAACGGGGCGGGACCCCCTACGGCGCCTCCCATCTGGCCGGTTCGGACAACAACTCAAGCCTGGACGCCGACGAACGTCGACTCGCTTTCGCACAGGGGCGCCGGCTTGGTGAGATCGCCATCGCCCTCTCCGCTGCCGCCACGGCTGCCGCTGCAACTGCCACGGGACGCCGCTGATGGCCAACCTGCGCCAGTTGACGGTCGGGGGGGTCGGCGCCCTGATTTTGCTAGGCCTCCTGTGGGAAGTCTGGCTTGCCCCGCTGAGGCCCGGCGGCAGCATGCTTTTCCTTAAGGTCGTACCGCTCGTCCTGCTGATGCCAGGGCTGTGGCAAGGCAAACGCCGAACCGTTCAAGCCCTCTCACTTGTGATTCAGATTTACCTCACCGAAGGGCTGGTGCGAGCGACGAGCGATCCGGGATTCTCAGCCAAGCTTGCATGGCTCGAAACCGCTCTTTCAACGATGGTCTTTGCCACCACACTGTTGTGGGCCAAAGGGACTCGGACCGCCGAAGTCGCCGCACCAGTCGCCCCGGAAACCACTCATGCAGACAAACCCAGCTGACTGGATCGCCCAAGCCAGCGCGCTGCTCAAGGGGCGCCTGATCACGGGACACGGCGAGACCGAGGCCTATCTGACCGACTGGCGCAAGCGTTACCAGGGGCAAGCGCTCGGCGTCGCCCTTCCTGAAAATACCGAAGAAGTCGCCGCTCTCGTTCGCCTCTGCGTCGCTCACCGCATTGCCATCGTGCCCCAGGGCGGCAACACTGGGCTGGTCGGCGGAGCAACGCCGGACGAAGCCGGGCTGTCCGTTGTTTTGTCTTTGCGGCGTATGAACCGCATCCGCGCAATCGACCCCAAAGCGGACACCATCACCGCCGAAGCCGGATGCATCCTGGCCGAGATCCAGCAGGCAGCCGCCCGCGCCAACCGATTATTCCCGCTGTCACTTGCGGCGGAAGGCAGTTGCACCATCGGCGGCAATCTTTCGACTAACGCCGGCGGCACCCAAGTCCTGCGCTACGGCAATGCACGAGCCCAATGTTTGGGTCTCGAGGTCGTGAACGCTCATGGCGAAGTCTGGGATGGACTGCGTGCGCTTCGCAAAGACAACACCGGGTACGACCTGCGCGATTTATTCATTGGCGCTGAAGGCACTCTTGGGATCATTACGGCAGCGACCCTGACCCTGCAACCTCGCCCCGCGGCACAAGTCACTGCGCTTGCTGCGCTCCAATCCCTCGAAGCAGCGCTTGAGTTACTCGCGCTTGCGCGCACCCACCTCGGCCCAGCCCTGACCGCTTTCGAGGTCATGTCAAAAGTAAGCATGGATGTGGTGCGTACGCAATTCAGCGATGAGCGCTTGCCATTCGACACACTGCCGGCCTGGACAGTTTTACTCGAGTCGTCGGACACCGAAAGCGAGGCGCATGCGCGCAAACGCTTCGAGTCGCTCCTGTTGCAGTCTGTCGAGAGCGGTCATGTTGAGGACGCGATCGTCGCTCAATCGCTGGCCCACAGTCAGGCGTTCTGGCGCATCCGCGAGCGGATCCCCGAAGGCCAGTCCCGCGAAGGGGCTAATTTGAAGCACGACATTTCGCTGCCCCTGGCGCTCATTCCAGACTTTGCCCGCGACGCCGGACAGGCGATCGACCAGGTCCTGCCCGGGGCACGGATCGTTGTCTTCGGCCACCTCGGCGACGGCAACCTGCACTACAACGTCGCCGCCCCCGCGGGTGTCGCCCCGAACGATGTGCTGACTTTTCAGGACAAGATTGCGACGATCGTCTACGACCGGGTGCAATCCCGCGCCGGTTCAATCTCCGCGGAACACGGGATCGGTCAGCTCAAACGCGCCGAGCTGCCGCTGCGCAAATCGCCCGTCGAACTTGCAATGATGCGCGCGATCAAACAAGCGCTCGACCCTCAGAACCTGATGAATCCTGGCAAGGTTCTTTGACGTCAGACAGGGTCAACCAGATCGAGAGTGCTGCGCAGCAATTCTGGCGCGGCCCCGATCGCAGCGGCGGCGGCGCCACTCAAGCGCTGACGCCATAACCGCGCCCGCGGTTGTCCGTGATAGAGACCTAACAGGTGGCGAAGAATCACCCGCGCGGGGAGTTCTGGAAACCCCTCGGCATAAACCGCCATCGCTTCGGCCACGGCGCGACGACTGCGGGGATGATCGGAAAGGTCAGCCACCCCGTACCAACGTGAATCGACCTCGGCAAGCACCCAGGGGTTGTGATACGCCTCGCGCCCGAACATCACGCCATCAAGACCCTGCACTGCGGCACTGGCGCCTTCATGGGTGGTCAAGCCACCGTTCAGAATGATGGTGAGACCCGGAAACTCGGCTTTGAGCCGATGGACGATGTCGTAGCGCAGGGGCGGCACTTCTCGATTTTCTTTTGGGCTGAGACCATCGAGCCAGGCGTTTCGGGCATGCACGATAAAAAGACCACAGCCCGCGGCCGCGACTGTCCCGACGAAGTCGCGCACAAAGTCATACCCCTCATGCCGTCCAAGCCCGATTCGATGCTTGACCGTTACCGGGATTGAACCCGCATCGCACATCGCCTTGACGCAATCCGCCACCTGCTCAGGCGTTTCCATCAGACAGGCGCCAAACGCCCCCCGCTGCACCCGTTCGCTCGGGCAGCCGCAGTTCAGGTTGACCTCGGCGTAACCATAGCGCTGCGCCAACCGGACGCAGGCGGCCAGATCTTCAGGGTCGCTCCCACCGAGTTGCAGGGCGACTGGATGCTCAAGTGGATCAAAGCCCAAATGGCGCTCCACATCACCATGGATGAGCGCGCCAGTCGTCACCATTTCCGTATAGAGAAAGGCTTTGGAACTCATCGCGCGATGGAAGACGCGGCAATGCCTGTCCGTCCAGTCCATCATCGGTGCGACGCAGAAGGCGTGGTCGTTGATGCTCAAGATGCTTTGATTTGAACGATAACGCGACATCCTACCGAACCCAAGGCCCGACCTATCTCATCCTTATCGGCGCTTGCCCTGTTCCGCCTCCCACGACACCGACACCGACACCGATAACAACGACGGAGCCTAAACCGATGCCCAAGACCATCCTGCAACACGATCCGCGTCTGTCGGCCCTTCCCCTGGAACCCCAACGAGATCCGCGAATGGGCCCGCGCAGACTTGGGCTTACTGAGCGCCAAATCGATGTGCTCGAGCGCATCCTGCGCGGCCTGCCCAACAAGCTCATCTGCCGCGAACTTTCACTCGCAGAAGGGACGGTCAAAGTTCACGTCAGCGCGGTGCTCCGGGCGCTTGGCGCCAGCAACCGAACGCAGGCCGTCATAGCGGCAACCCGACTAGGACTGACCGACACGCAGCCGCAAAACGTCTGAACCCCAATGGCCCCAGCGTCGTATTCTGGAGCGCGCACCAAGGTCCCGGCCAAACTCGGCATCTCGTGTGCGAAAATCCGGCGACGAATCAGGCAAAATCGGCGGAGCAGGCCGTTTTTGGCCTGTGCCGCGCTTTATCGTCGGATTCAATCTCGGCTCTTAGGACGGATCATTCAAGGTGGGGCTTTTCCAAAGTATCGTTTCGGGGACGTTCAGCCACGCCGCCGATACTGTCGACCCCCTCAAGGACATGGATGATCGCGGCTATAAGTTGCGCAAGAACTTTGAGCAAATTGTCCGGGCAGCCATTACCGCCGAGTATAAAGACGAGGCCGTGAAAATCGCCGAGTCCGTCACTGGGTATGCCTTTGATTTCGGTGATTTTGATTTCGACCAGCAGACCACCAAACTGTTCAAGAAGGCGTGCGAGAACACGATGCGCAACGCCTATATGGTTCTCGATATTCCGCCCGAACAAATCACGGCCGCGATTATCCACCGTGGATATCGGCAAGGACGATCAACCGCTCAGGTGGTGGGCCAGTTGGTCAACCTGTTTGATCTGGGCGTAGCGATCATCGGCGAACGAGCAAAGGCGGCCGGGCCGCTGCTGTTCACGGTGCACAAAGATTTGTTCACGGCAGTGATCACGATCCAACCCCCACCGGAGCGACTCGCCCGTCACCTCACGATGCGCTCAGATGCCCAACGGGCTCGAGACGCATTTGCCGGCAAAACCGCAGGCGCTCCCGGTACAACGCCTCCCGCCGCGCCAGCGGCATAGAGGCTCTCTAGCTCTCTAGCTCTCTAGCTCTCTCTCCCCTGCCCACTGAGGGAACCGACTCAGGGGCAACCCTTGTTGCTGTTTTGTGCCCATGCCGAGGCGCGCCCGTCGCAGTACGCCAGAATTTCCTTTGCTTGAGCGGGATAAAGCTGCAGGTTTTGCAGACGAGCCCCGCGCTTGGCCCGCTCGATCTGCTCGTTCTCAATGTAGGTCACCGACTGCCAGAGGATTCGGCGCGTGTCCTGATCAAGGAGCCGCATGCAGTTGGCCCACCCTTCCCGGTACCAGCGTTCGCAGGATTCTGCGGCCCACGGCGGTGGCGCCACCAGATCCGACACGAGCGGTTGACGCAAGGTGGCCGCCATTGCCTGCATCGTAGCGACGGTGGGCAGCAAGGCAGCGGATACCGGCTGATCGGCCCATCCACCGGGGGCGGACCACCGTTTTGGCGGCTGTTTAAATTCCGGATTCTTGCGGGCGAATTCGACATCCTTCGCGAGATCGCGATGCGTTCCTTTGTTGGCCTGGGCGCGCGCTGGAATCTCCGAATCGGCCGCTTCACGCGTCATCGGGGACGCTGAGGCATTCGAAAAGCCGAACCCAATCAGGGCCGAAATGAACCCAATCGAAGTCAAACGCCCAACCATCCGAATCCATCTGTCTTGCATTTCAGCCCCTTTCATTGGGAAAAACTCTGAGCGACCCGAGCCATCCGATTCGACATTTCACCATGTAAACGGGTCGGTGCGTCAGGATCAACCCAAGCAGAAGGGTAAAAGCTCACGAAACCGACCGCAAACGATTGCCCAAACACGGTGACGCACCAGGACCCAGAGAATCGCGGCCCGAATAAACCGGCACTCTCCCGCACATTCAATGTTTGGGCAATCCTTGCAGCTAACGGCTCTTCTAAGAATCCCGGTAAGTGCGCATAGACCGACAAACCCGAACCAATGCGCTGATGATCTTCCCGAGCATTGATCGAAAACGACGCAGTGGCGCCGGGTCGGGTATCGCCCGGCCAGCAAAATGGCACCGTAAAACTGGCGACACCCTCACCGCCTGCCTGGGGTGTGAATCCGGGTAATTCGCGCAGGGCCCGTAGCGATGGCAAAGCAGCAAACGGGGAGGGTCGACGACCGACATCAATAACGCCGGCGAGAGCAACGTCGTCAGCCAGAACCGCTTTAGCCGCCGTCCGGGGGTTTAATCCGGGACCGTAACTGGCCGGACGCAAATGACTTGCAATTTCGCCGCCAACGAGCTGGGCGATCAGGGCGGCGTCATGGCGGACCAGTGCACGTTGTAGACGTTGTTGTCGCTCCAGCTCCGGCGCTGGGGTGTCGCTGGGTAGGGCAATGACCGACTCAACAGTTTTGGACTCCGCTTGAAAAATGAACGCAGCATTGACTGCCGTCAGATTGACGCTAGCGAGAAGGCGAAGCACGTCGACCTCGGGTTTAGCGACCCGCTGGACCACGGCAATCCGCGTTATGAACTGCGCGAGCGTTGCCACCATCGTGCCGCTACGAGACCCACCGCAACCGCGGCGGCCCCGCCCACAACCAGGGTCCCAATCCGGATCAATCCGCCGGCCATCAATCGACGGGTGGCGGCGCCACCCAGACGGGCGGCCAGCAGTGAAATCAGCGAACCGGCCACAGGATGCTCCCGCATCCAGGTAACGCCATCTCGTACGGGGCCCTTACGCGCCAGTCCGACAAGAAACTCCCCTGCTCGCAAGGCGGGGTCGAGGGAATCACGTACTGACTTCGCAGCGCCCTCAAGCTCCTGGCGCTGGAGTTCCGCGCGCAACAGCAGCAATTCGCGCCGCAAGTGCCGGTCGGTTGGCGAACCCGCTTTGCTCACGACCCATCACCCCCGATGGACTTTCGGAGGGCCGCGAGATCCCGACGCAACTCCGCCAGCGTCAGCGACATGGGCGACGGAGCCATTCGCACGAGATACTGCGCGCGCCAGATCGCACCGAACCCGAGTCCCATCCACACCAAGGTGATCGCGATGAGCGCTGGCATCCGGGCAACGTCCCAAAAAGCCACCGCGACCAAAATGGTCAACGAGACCAGAGAAATTGCAAGGGCGAATGCACCAAGCAACCCAAAAGCCGCGATCCTGAACAGACGGTCACGCTCATCGGCAAGTTCAATCCCGGCGAGTTCGAGGCGCGCCTGCCCCATGGCCAGAACAGTCGCCAGCAATCGACGAGCGGAACCAAACAAGAGGCTCACGAGGGACTCACTCGGGGCTGCCTACCCGCCAGCGAATCACTTCCGGTTCAATAGCAATCCTGCCAGCAGACCGATCCCCGCGGCGACACCAATGATCCGCCATGGATGCTCGTGCACATAGGCATCGGCCGCACGACCCGCAGCGCGCCCACGGGCGACGGCGGTCTCCTGCAACTCCTGAGCGGACTGACGCGCCTGACGCAGCATCTGCATTCCGCGGGCACGCAGGTCTGCGGCTTGTTCGCCCGAGGCTTCAGCGGCACGGTTCAGAAGATTTTCGGCATCAGTCAGCACTACTTTGACATCGGTCATCAGTTTTTCGCTGGCGGCGGTCGTCATAAAAATTCTCCAAAAAATGGGTCGTGCAAGGATAGACGATAGAAACGAAATTCAGATGGCAGGTGCATACTTTCACCTAGGCCCGTACCAACACTCACCGCGAGAAGCTCCCGATGAAGACCCACATTCTAAGTGCGCCACCCCAATCTGTCCCCCAACTTGGGCCGCTTGCGCTGCGCCGCCCGAGACTATTGCGCCTGTTGGCCTCCCTATCGCTAGTGGCTATGGCAATGCCCGTTCCCGCCGGTGCTGCGACCGATGCAAGCGGCACTCCAACCGCCCAAACCTCTAGCACCAGCAATAGCGCCCAGTGCCCCGCCTTGCTCGACCATCGGTTCAGCCGACTTCGGGATGGCCAGGCTGAGAGCCTATGCGCCTATTCTGGCCGGGTCGTTCTGGTGGTGAATACGGCATCGAAATGCGGCTTTACACCGCAGTACGAGGGCCTTCAGGCCCTGCATCAGAAATATTCAGCGCGAGGGTTGACCGTCCTGGCCTTCCCATCGGGCGACTTTTTGGGGCAGGAACACGGCAATCGTACGGACATTGCCAAAACCTGCTTTGATCAGTACGGCGCTCAATTTATGGTCTACGATAAAACTGCCGTCGTCGGGCGCGACGCCAATCCACTTTTCGTTCAGCTTCGGGATGCCCGAGGGGCACCGCGCTGGAATTTTCACAAGTACCTGATCGGTCGTGACGGTAAACCGGGTCCTGCATTTGGTTCGACGACCGAACCCCTGGACGCCAAGCTGATCAGCGAAATCGAAAAACTCCTTTCGACCCCTGCTTCGACAAAGACAGCGGCGTTAAACGCTCACTGATCTGAAGGCTCCGCGACCACGGCCCCCTCGTCGGGGCCCAGTCGCGACTCGAGCGCCAGGCGTACCGCGTCCAATCTGGAACGACAAATCCGATAGGCCTGCATGCTCTGTTCCACCAAGGGTACAAGCCGGTCAATATCGAGTTCTTCCTGATCACGCAACAGTTCGGCATTGCGGCGCAGAACTTCATAGGCCGCGTTGAAACTCGCGGGGTCTAAGGACTCGATGGGCTCTGATCGCTCCATCGACTCTTGGGGTTGCAGTGACTTCGGCATTTCATCGCTCGGGTGTTTTTTAGGGGGCATCAGATTCTCCATGCAGCGCAACGTCGATCCGCCCGTCTCGAAATTCAAGAGACAGCGTGGTTGGCAAACAATCGTTGGACAAATGCGCGAGGGACGGAACGGGGCGACCCGCGCTGCGCACAATCACGAAACCACGTTGCAAAGTGCGCCGCGGCCCAAGGCCGATGACCTGATCCAGTTCCCGCCGCACCTCAGTGTTTGCCGCTAACCATCGGCGCCAGGCGTTTCGCCTCAGTTCTAGCCAGGCCGGCTCGGTCATCGCAAGCCCCAGGTCGACCTGACGGAAAGCATCGGGGACGATCTGATTCCGCATGGATTCAACCGCGTGGCGGGCCACTCGGATGGCCGAGGCCGCGCCCGACTCGATCCGCTCCCAACCCGAATCCACCTGCCGGCGACCTTGCTCGATGACGTCGCGGGCGTCATCACCAATCCGGCTACGCAAATGAGCCAGCGATTGATCAGCCAGCTGACAGCGAGACCGCGCCGACTCGGTCAGGTGCGCCCGCCAGTGATCGGCAACCGATTGGGCGCGCTGCACGGCCTGCGTCGCCGACGTCACGATCACCTCGTAAGCGCTTTGCGCCTGGGCGGCTGATCCTGCAATCGAGGCCTCGACAAACTGAATCAACTTGGACGGCGTCCCGCCAGCCCAGCGCGCAAGTTCATCGAGGATGGTCTGGTCGCGCTCATGACCGACCCCAATCAGGACGGGGACTGGCGATCGACAGAGCGCACGTGCGATCTCCAGATCATCGAGCCAATGCAGGTCCGCGCTGGCACCGCCGCCACGGAGCAACGCAATGGCATCCGCGCCGGACGACTTCGCCCATTGCCCAGCCTCCTTCAGGGCCGCACTGAGCGACGCCGATGCCTTAACACCCTGAAAGATCGCGATGCGATAGGCGAACGAACACAAGCCCAAGCGCTCGAGGCGGTCCGCCTCTTTACGAAAATCGCCCAAACCTGCGGCGCCATCGGGCGCAATCACGACGATTGAAAAAAAATCCCGGGGCAACGGCAGTTCGCGGTTATCCGAATAAATGCCCTCGCGAACCAACTGCTCGCGGATCCGGCGGCGGCGTAGCGCGAGTTCGCCCACTGTGTAGTCGGGGTCGATCTCGCGAATCTGAAGCGAAAGACCAAAGCGCGGATGAAATGACACGGACGCCCGGACCAGAACCTTGATGCCGGCCACAAAACGCACACCAGTCGCCGCTTCAAAGCGGCCGATCACGGCTTCCCGGTCATCGCTCCAAATCAGCGCTCTGGCGCGCGCGATCTCTTGACCCAGCTCATTGTTTTCGACCAGATCAAAGTAAAGGTGGCCACGCTTTGGGTCGAAAGAAGCCACATCCGCGCGCACCCAGATCGCGCCGCCGAAGCGCTCGGCGACCGCCTGCGCGACCTCGGCCAGCAGCGCTGAAAGCGATCGTCCGCTGGGCTTGTCCGCGTTCTCGGTGGGCACGATCTCAGACGTCTGACCGGCACCGGGAATCCACTGCACAAATGCGAGGGGATTAAATCCTGGCGGCACAAACCAGCGCTTGGATGTCCAGTCAAAGCGGGCTCCCAGCGCCTTGACGGCATCCTTTTGCGCAAACGGAACATCAAGAAAAACCGGATCCATGGCGCAATCCTACGCTGGGCCCGCACGTTTTTTGCGGACCGACTCACATCCCGCCAAACCCACGTCCCGAGGCACCCCATGCTCAATCGCAAAATCGCCGAAGTCATGACCTTCCCCACCTGCAGCGTCGAGCCAAACACCACCATCCACCGCGCCGCTGAGCTGATGGCCGAGCACGGCGTGGGCACTCTGCCCGTCTGTGACGGGTCGACTGTTGTCGGAATCATTACCGACCGCGATATCACCGTTCGTGCGACGGCGCTAGGCGCGACACCAGACGGCTGGAAATGTTCGGATGCCATGACGGTTGACGTCCAGACTTGCCGCACGGATGAAGCGTGCGACGAAGTCCTTGAGCGGATGGCTCGCATGGGCATCCGCCGCATGCCGGTGGTTGGCGACGATGGACACCTTGTCGGTATCGTCGCCCTTGGCGACCTCGTACATCAGGACGCAGCCCGAGCCGGACGTGCCCTCGACCGCATCAGCGAACCCAAGGCGGCGCATCGCACATAAGGACTCACGCTAAAAACCGAGGTTGACGACTGGGGCGCTGACCACACGGATTACAGAAATCAGCCTGGGCACGAAGTCGGTTAATCTCCCGCCATGCAAGCCGGATTTCATGATGTTTGACCCCGATACCCTTCATCGCTGGCAAGCGGGTGCGCTCAGCCCGACCGAAGCCAGCGCTCTGGTTGACCAGATCGCCCCATTGGTCGAACGTGATCCGCGCTACCGGATCGCACGCGAACTGACCCCGCGCGATCACTTCAATGCCCCCACCGGCGCCCCCACGGCCCGTGGTCTGATTCTGGACGTAGAAGCAACCGGTCTGGACCGGGCAAACGACCAAATCGTTGAACTGGGTGTCTTGAGCTTTGAGTTTGAGCCCGCGACCGCCCGGATCCTTCGGGTCATCAAGGTGCTCGACGAACTTGAAGACCCGGGTTGCCCCATTCCGCCCGCGGCGATCGCGGTGCACGGCATTTCGGACGAAATGGTCAAAGGTCGCCGGATTGATGATGAGGCCGTGCGACGCATGGCCCAGGAGGCATCGATCATCATTGCTCACAACGCTGAATATGACCGTGCCATGGTCGAGCGCCGCTTTAATTGCTTTGCCGACCGCCATTGGGCATGCTCCGCCCGCGAAGTTCCGTGGCGCGAGCATGGTTTCGCAAGCAATGCGCTCGGCCATCTGGCGCTGGCGTCCGGGCTCTTTTTTGGTGCGCACCGCGCCGTTATGGACTGCAGGGCCGTCCTAGAAGTACTTTCCCGACCGTTTTCCAAACCCCTGGGGGGCGAGCCCGCCCGGTCAGCCGATGAGTCTTCACGACCAGCGTTGGCATGGCTGCTCGAAAGTTCTGGGCGACTCGAACACAAGCTCTGGGCGCTACAGGCGCCCTTCGATCGTAAGGACCATCTCAAAGGCCGCGGTTATCGCTGGCACAGCGGTGACGACGGTCAGCCCAAGGCCTGGGCACTCACACTCGTGGCGGAAGCCAACCGGCTCCAGGACGAACTCGATTGGCTTCGAGACCAGATCTATAAAGCACCGATTCGATTGCGGCTCGACACCCTCGACGCCCGCAGCCGCTACACCGAGCGAAACTCGGTGAGCGAATCGATCATGCTTTCGTGAGCAGCAAGCTCAACGCGACCAGCACAAGGCCATACAAGGGCGCAAAGAGTCGGACCGCCCGCCAAATTTGCGGCGGGGTGGTCCTGCCCTTACGCCAGAGGTAATACTGGTAGAGGGGCGGCGCTGCAAGGACAACCGCGAATTCGACCAGCAACTCGATCTTGACCGGGTCCATGGCTCAAGGTCACCAACGAAATTCAGAAATCCAACCCGTGAAAATTTAGCCTAGTCGGGGAAATGAGAACTCCGCCCCGCGGGACTCCCCTTCAGGCCAGCGCTGCATGATCGCTTTGTGGCGGGTATAGAACCGCACGCCCTCGGGGCCATAGATATGGTGATCGCCAAACAGGCTGCGCTTCCAGCCACCAAAACTGTTAAACGCCATGGGCACGGGCAGCGGCACATTGATCCCCACCATACCAATCTGCACCGCGCGGGCAAACTCGCGCGCAGTCCCGCCGTCGCGAGTAAAGATCGCGACGCCATTGCCGTACTCATGACCATTCACTAGGGCGAGCGCAGCACCGATGTCGGGCACTCGCATCACACAAAGCACGGGCCCAAAAATCTCTTCACGATAGACCGTCATCTCGGCGGTCACCCCGTCAAGCAGGGTTGCACCGACGAAGTATCCGTCTTCAAAGCCCGCCACGCGATAGCCTCGTCCGTCCACAATGGGTTGCGCGCCCTCGGCAATGCCTTGGCCAATCAGGTGTTCGATTCGGGCTTTGGCAGCTGCCGTGATCACCGGACCCATTTCGGCGTCTTGTTGATGCCCTTCACCAATCTTGAGTGCACGCACGCGTGGCGCCAGGCGCTCAATCAGGGCATCCCCGGCAGAACCCACCGCAACGGCCACCGAAATCGCCATGCAACGTTCGCCGGCAGAGCCATAAGCCGCTCCAAGCAACGCATCGCAGGCTGAGCTCATATCGGCGTCGGGCATGACGACCATGTGGTTCTTGGCCCCGCCAAGCGCCTGCACCCGCTTGCCGTGGGCGCAACCCGTGGTGTAAATGTGTTCGGCAACGGGGGTCGAACCCACGAAACTCACCGCCTGGATCTGCGGATGGGCCAGGATCGCGTCGACGATCGTCCGGTCACCGTGAACGACGTTGAAGACGCCATCGGGCAGGCCAGCTTCCTTCAACAACCGGGCCATCACGAGACTCGGCGAGGGGTCGCGCTCACTCGGCTTGAGAACGAAGGTATTGCCGCAGGCAATCGCCAGCGGAAACATCCACATTGGCACCATCGCGGGAAAATTAAAGGGCGTGATGCCTGCCACCACGCCCAAGGGTTGACGCACCGACCAAGCGTCAATTCCGCGCGCGATCTGTTCGGTAAATTCCCCTTTGAGCAAATTGGGAATTCCGGTGGCGAATTCGATCATTTCGATTCCGCGAACCACCTCACCGACTGCATCGGGAAACGTCTTGCCATGTTCGGCTACGATCAGGCGAGCAATCTCATCGCGATGCGATTGCGCGAGGTCCAGAAACCGGAACATCACCCGCGCCCGGGCAAGCGGCGGCAACGCCGACCAGGCCGGGAATGCTGCCGACGCTGCCGCAACCGCGGTGTTGAGGTCATCGACACTGCCCAAGCGCAAATGTCCCTGAACGGCACCGGTCGCCGGGTTGCGAATCTCAGTGCTGGAATCTCCGTGGCCGGCAGTTGCCTGCCCGTTGATCCAATGGGTCACTACGTAGGGTTGCATCAGGGTCTCCTTCGTTCCGGAATCAGAACATCACGTCATCAGGACATCACGACTTCACTTGCCGTCTTGTTATAGTCCTCGAGCTGATCAAAATTCATATAACGATAAATATTCTTCGCATCGGAATTAATCACACCCATCGACTCATGGTACTCGGCCAGTGTCGGTATCCGACCCAGCTTGGAGCAAATAGCTGCCAACTCAGCCGAGCCGAGAAACACATTGGCGCCCTTCCCGAGCCGGTTCGGGAAGTTTCTGGTCGATGTTGACATCACCGAGGCGCCCTCGCGAACCTGTGCCTGATTGCCCATACACAGCGAGCATCCCGGCATTTCAGTACGAGCACCCGCAGCGCCAAAGACCCCGTAATGCCCTTCTTTGGTCAGCTCGCTGGCGTCCATTTTGGTCGGCGGTGCCACCCAGAGACGAACCGGAATGTCTTTGGTGCCCGCCAACAACTTGCTGGCCGCCCTGAAATGACCAATGTTGGTCATGCAGGATCCGATAAAGACCTCATCAATCTTGGTACCGACCACGTCCGAGAGCGACTTCGCATCGTCCGGATCGTTCGGGCAGCAAACGATGGGCTCGTGGATCTCGTTCAGATCGATCTCGATCACCTCTGCGTACTCGGCATCCTGATCAGCTTCGAGCAGTGTGGGATTGGCAAGCCAGGCTTCCATCGCCCTGATTCGGCGCTCGAGGGTGCGTCGGTCGGCATATCCGTTCGCAATCATGTTCTTGAGAAGAACAATATTGGAATGGATGTATTCGATGATCGGCTCAGGATTGAGCTTGACCGTACACCCAGCCGCCGATCGCTCAGCCGACGCATCAGAGAGCTCAAACGCCTGTTCGACTTTCAGGTCGGGCAAGCCCTCGATTTCGAGAATGCGACCCGAGAAGACATTGATCTTGCCTTGTTTGGCAACTGTCAGCAGGCCCCGCTTGATCGCATAAAGTGGAATGGCATGGACCAGATCGCGCAGGGTGATGCCGGGTTGCATCGTGCCAGTAAAACGAACGAGGACCGACTCGGGCATGTCTAGTGGCATGACACCGGTGGCGGCCGCGAACGCGACTAGCCCCGAGCCCGCAGGAAATGAAATCCCGATCGGAAAACGGGTATGGGAGTCGCCGCCGGTACCCACGGTATCGGGTAACAGCATCCGGTTAAGCCACGAGTGGATGATGCCGTCGCCCGGGCGCAGCGACACCCCACCGCGGTTGCTCATGAAGGCCGGAAGATCGCGATGGGTTTTGACATCGACCGGTTTCGGGTACGCCGCGGTATGGCAGAACGACTGCATCACGAGGTCAGATGAGAACCCCAGGCAAGCGAGATCCTTGAGTTCGTCGCGGGTCATGGGACCGGTTGTGTCCTGCGAACCCACGGTCGTCATTTTCGGTTCGCAATAGGTACCTGGGCGAACCCCTTTGCCTTCGGGCAGGCCACAGGCCCGACCGACCATTTTCTGGGCGACGGTAAAACCCGCCGTGCTCGATGCTGGGGGGTGCGGCAGCCTGAAAACCGTTGCGGTCGGCAACCCGAGGTAATCGCGCGCGCGCGCCGTCAACGAACGGCCAATAATCAGGTTGATGCGGCCACCGGCACGCACCTCATCGAGGATCACTTCGCTGCGCAATGCGAAGGTCTTGACCAACTCGCCATTGCGCTCGATGCGACCGGCGTAGGGCATGACATCCACGACGTCGCCCATCTCAAGCGTGCTGACGTCGACCTCAATCGGGAGCGAACCGGAGTCTTCCTGGGTGTTGAAGAAAATCGGCGCGATCTTGCCACCGAGCGTTACCCCACCGAAGCGCTTATTGGGAACGAACGGAATGTCCTCGCCCGTCGCCCAGACCACCGAATTGGTCGCCGATTTGCGCGA
>RFPW01000260.1 GCA_009925965.1 Betaproteobacteria bacterium | reverse complement strand
GTGACGGTCGAGGGTTTGATTCTTCGAGACTCAACGGGCGTCGCCGTACTCAATGTGCCGCAATTGAGCGCCCAGCTCTCGTGGAATTCGCTGTTCAGTGGCGAGCCCAGATTCAACCGAATCGTTCTGACAGACGCTCAGATCGAGGTTGAGCGTGAAACCCATGACCTTTGGCGGGTAGCGGGGGTCGCGTTCCGGCCCAACGAGCCGTTGACTTTTTTGCGATGGGTTCTGGCGCAATCGGACGTCGAGTTGCGGCGCGCGCGAGTACGGATTCAAGATCGAACTCTGCCGAACGGTGACACCCGGCCCGGCCCGGCGTTAACCCAGGTGTTGGATGGGGTGGACCTCAAGCTGCACAATCAAGGCACGGAGCACAAACTCGCGATCGAGGTCCCGGCATCCGGACCTGAGTTGCAGGCGGTCAAGATCGACAGTACTTTTTCGCATCAACGATTTAAACCTGCAGAGGACTTCGAGCACTGGTCGGGTCAGGCCAGGTTGTCCGCCAAACGATTGGACCTGGGCGTGCTCGCCCGACACCTTTCGATTCCGGGTGGACTGACCCAAGGCGCTCTGGAAGGCCAGGTTGAGATGACGCTTACTCCCCCTGGTCAAGGCCGCGCCCGCACGGGACACGCGGATCTGAATTTCACGGTTCGCGATCTCGCGTTGCAACGCAGCGATGGGCCTCTGAGCCTGGCAACGCTCTCCTTGGCCGGCCGTGTCGGCCTCGATGAGACCCTGTGGACGGTTCAGTTAAAGCAACTCGATGTGACCGATCCTGCAAGCCTGACCCTCAAGATCCACAGTGGCGGGAAGGACCTGAGCTTTGATCGAGATACGTTGCGCCCGCGCGCCGGGCAGCTTCAGATCAGTCAGTTCGAACTGGCGGACGCGTCGCCCTGGCTGGACCGCTTGCCGCTCTCGGATGAATGGCGTGATCGACTACGCCAGCAAGCCCCCAAAGCGACAGTATCGGACGGCACCGCCAAATGGTCCCGCGGTGCGGGTGATGGACTCGTTTGGGAGCTGAATGCCGGTTTCGCGCGGGCGTCCCTCACGGCGCTTCCCGCTGCCCAGAATCGCATCGGCCAGCCGGGGTTCAGTAATCTGGCAGGGCGAATCCAATGGCGCGATCAGGGCGGTCGGCTACAGCTTTCAACGGCCGGTGCTTCGGTCGTGTTGCCTGGGCTTTTGACGGAGCCCACCGTCAATCTCGATCAGCTGGCGGCCGATGTGCAGTGGCGGTTTGAGAGCGGTACAACCGCACTGAGCGTCGAGCAGCTGCGGTTTTCCAATGCGGATCTGGCCGGCGATCTGAGCGGTACTCTGCAGATTCCCGACTCCAAAGTGGCGTCCACGGCAGATCTCACTGGGCGCCTCCAGCGGGCTGAGGCGAAGCGGCTGCCCCGTTATTTGCCCACACTCTTAGGTCCGGAACTGCGAGCATGGCTGGGCTTGGCGCTGCAAGGCGGACAGGCCCGCGATGTCAAGATGCGTCTGCAGGGCCGGCTTGACCGCTTCCCGTTTGCGAAGCCCGGTGAAGGTTCGTTTCGTGTGGATGTGCCGGTCCGCGATGTTCGGCTGGCCTATGCCGAGGGCTGGCCTGTCGCTGAGGCCATGACGGGTGAATTGACCTTTATAGGTAATGGGATGACGGGCCGCCTGGATTCGGCGCAGATGTATGGCCTGCGACTCAGTGCGGTGAACGCATCGATTGCCGATTTTGATCGCTCAGTCCTTCGGCTTGATCTGGTTGGTACTGGACCCGCGAAGGACATGGTGCGTTTTGCCAATGATTCGCCACTGAATTCGCGTCTAGGCGGGGTCACCAACTCGGTTCAGACCACCGGCGATGCCCGCCTGAATGCACGTCTGTCTTTGCCTCTGGACCATCTCGATCAGACGACGGTCAATGGGGGAATTCAATTTGCCGGCAACAGCGTTGCCTTTGAGGCCGCGATTCCAGCCCTGACTCAGGTTCAGGGGCACCTCGATTTCTCGAACCGGGGCTTTGCATTGCGCGAGTTGCGCGGCATGTTTCTGGGTGGACCGATTGCGCTCGAGGCGGATACGCAGACCCGGGCCACCGCTTCAAATCTGCCGATCGAAGTTCGCGCCGCAGGAACAGCGAGCGCCGCGGGCCTGCGCCAATTGGCAGACAACGAGCTTTTGCGGCGTCTCTCGGGTAATGCTCGTTATGAGGCTCAACTCAACATTCAGGGCGCAAGCACACGGCTGCGTGTGAAGTCCGACTTGATGGGTTTAGGCAGCGTTTTACCACCGCCTTTTGCTAAATCGGCGGACGCCGCGTTGCCGCTTGTTCTGGAGATGAGGCCATTGGTTGCGGGTGCTACGGGTGACGAAATCACGGCCCGCTTGGGCGAGTCCATCCGCATGGCTTTTGAGCGCCGCCTCGACCCAGCGGCCAAGAAATGGGTGCCTACTCGCGGCATTCTGGCGATTGGTAATGAGCCTACCTTGCCCGAGGCCGGTTTTGCCGTCCGGGTTGATGCGGACCTTTTGGACGTTGATCAGTGGTCGCAGGTTCTCGGGGACAGTCGGTTGCCCGATGCACCCTCTAAGGGGCCCGATCTGGTGTCGGTCCTGCCGTCGGTCGTCACCATCCGCGCTAAAGATTTGGTGATCGCTGGCCGCCACCTCCAGGATGCGGTGGTGGGTGCAACGCGTGCCGGGGGTTATTGGCGGGCCAACGTCCGCAGCCGGGGTATCGATGGGTATTTCAACTGGCGCGACGCGTTGCCAGGCCAGCCCATTGGTACCTTGACCGCACGATTCGGCCGTCTGGTGATTCCAGAGTCCCGGCGCAGTGATGTGGCCTCGATGCTCGCCGATGCACTCCCTGATCGTTTGCCTGGATTGGATGTCGCCGCCGAGGAACTTGTATTGGGTGAGAGCAACCTGGGCGCCTTTCAATTGATTGCGAGCAACGGGGGT